>NZ_JTLD01000017.1 GCF_000798815.1 Alistipes sp. ZOR0009
ACCGAGGGTTCACCCGAACCATACCGAGGGTTCACCCGAACCATACCGAGGGTTCACCCGAACCATACCGAGGGTTAGCTCGAACCCTACGTTTTACCTACTGACGGCATAAAAGCCTATAGGATGAGGTTAAATAGGTACCCCGAGATTATAATGAAAAGACCAACTAGTCCAAAAAAGATTCCTATAAGCTTTAGCGTCATTACCTTCTTAAGCATGGTAGCTTCGGGCAGCGAGAGTCCAACGGTGGCCATCATAAAGGCAAGCGCAGTACCAATAGGAACACCTTTAGCCACGAGCACCTGCATTACAGGCACGATTCCGGTAGCCCCGGCGTATAGCGGAATGCCCACCAACACGGCAACAGGAACGGCAAATGGGTTATCGGGCGAGAGGTAGCTCTCGAAGAAGCCCTCAGGAACATAGCCATGCATGCCTGCACCAACGGCAATACCTACCAGCACGTAAATCCAAACCCCTTTTACAATTCCCCAAGCATCCTTGGCAATGGTAGGGAAACGCTTGGCAAAGGTGGTATGCTCGGCCTGCCACACCAAAGCCTCCTGCTGCGAGGTAGCTTGTACCTTACGCACCCACTCGCTTAGCATCGGCTCTAGCTTCAGCTTACCGAGAATAAAACCGCCAACCACACCCAGTATGATTCCGCTTAAGGCGTAAATAAGCGTCACCTTTAAACCAAAGGTTCCTAAAAACATGGCTACAGCCACCTCATTTACCAACGGCGAGGTTATCAGAAACGAGAAGGTTACCCCCAACGGAATACCTCCCTTTACAAAACCAATGAAAAGCGGAATGGAGGAGCAGGAGCAAAATGGGGTGATGGCGCCAAAAAAGGAGGCCAGCACGTACTGAAATCCGTACAGTTTACGAGTTGCCAAAAAGGTTCGTAGCCTATCTATAGGAAAGTAGGCATTTACCACCCCCATTACCAAGCTGATGGAGAATAGCAGCAGCATGATCTTGATGGTGTCGTACACAAAGAAGTTGAGCGCAGCCCCAAAATGGGTGTCGGCGGCTATTCCGAATATGCCGTAAACCAGCCAGTCGGCAAAATTTTGTATCATCAATCTAATTTAATTGTTGTGGAACAACGTCTATAAATAATATAAATCAATTTTTTATACTTTCAGGAAACCAAGAGCGCGTTCTGTTGGCAACCCGAACAAGCAGCAGCATAACGGGTACCTCTACCAGCACGCCAACCACGGTAGCTAAGGCAGCACCCGACTGCATACCAAAAAGCGATATAGCCACAGCCACAGCGAGCTCAAAAAAGTTACTTGCACCAATCATGCCGGCGGGAGCAGCAACATCGTGCGGCAGCTTCCATACCTTGGCCCAACCGTAGGCTACAAAGAAGATAAGCACCGTTTGGATAACCAGCGGGATGGCAATTAGCAGAATATGTAGCGGATTATTCAGAATCGTTTCGCCCTGAAAGGAGAAAAGTATGATAAGCGTAAGCAGCAATCCGAGTATGGTGTAGCTATCGAACTTCTTTACAAAAACGTTATTAAAGTATTCGATACCATGATGCTTAACCACATACCAGCGGGTTAATACTCCCGCTCCAAGAGGAATAACCACAAACAGAATAACCGAGAGCACAAGGGTATCCCAAGGAATGGCTACCCCACTAACCCCAAGCAGAAAGGCAACTATAGGAGCAAATGCTACCAGAATGATAAGATCGTTTACAGCAACCTGAACCAAGGTATAGGCGGCATCGCCTTTGGTAAGGTAGCTCCACACAAAAACCATTGCAGTACATGGCGCAGCGCCCAAAAGTACGGCACCTGCAAGGTACTCGTTGGCCAAGTTTTCTGGTATAAAAGCTTTAAACAATACGTAAAAGAAAAGCGACGCAATACCAAACATGGTAAATGGTTTAATCAGCCAGTTGGTAACGCAGGTAATTACGATACCTCGGGGTCGCTTTCCCACATTCACGATGCTATGAAAATCAACCTTCAGCATCATCGGGTATATCATCAGCCATATTAGTATGGCTACCGGAATCGAAACGTTGGCATACTCGAACTTACCTAAAAACTGTGGAACACTCGGTGCCAGCTGCCCAATACCAATACCAGCCAAAATGCAGAGGGCCACCCAAACTGTCAGATACTTCTCAAAGAAACCAATACCTTTTGTCTCCTCCATATGCGAGATTTTTAAGTTACGAATAGATTGGGGGATAGAAGCAGCCCCCTAACAGCAGCAGCTTCTACCCTACTATTACCTTTTGTCCACCCTGCTACTTACCCTTGCAGCTGCATTTAGGTATAGGACGAAAACCTTTAATCACCTTGGTGTAGAAGTCGTGGAACCTCTCCTTAATCTCGTCGCGCACTCGGATGTACTCTCCCCACACAAAATCGGGTTCGCCTGTAGCCTCCGAAGGATCGTCGAAACCGATATGAACACGATTTTTTACGTTACCCACAAATGCTGGGCAGCTCTCGTTGGCGCCACCGCAAACGGTAATCACGTAGTCCCACTCCTGATCGAGGTATAGTTCTACGCTTTTAGGAGTATGGGTGCTGATGTTGATACCAGCCTCGGCCATTGCCTTTACTGCGTTGGGATTTACCTGTGGTGCGGGAGCCGTACCTGCCGAGTAAACCTCCAGCGATGCATCAAACGACTGTAGCCATCCGTGAGCCATCTGGCTGCGGCAGCTATTTCCGGTACAAAGAATTAGAACCTTCATATAATCAGCTTAAAAAATAAACATGTAACCATAGTAGACGCCAACAAGGATAAAGAGTACGGCAACCACCTTACGAAACCACCTCTCGAATGTTTGCATCGTATTGTAAAACCGACCAATCCCCGAAATGCTATAGGCAACTATCCAGGCAACCACCATCACTGGTAGTCCGGTAGCAATAGCAAACACAACGGGTAGCCAGTAGCCTCCGCTTTCGGCGGCCGACATTGGTATCAGCATCCCAAAGTAGAACACTCCGCTGGTAGGACAAAAGGCCATTGAGAAGAGAATCCCCAACAAAAGAGCCCCCGTGAAACCTTTACTTTTCTCCTTTAGCTTATCGCCACCAACACTAAAAGCGGGTAGCTTCAGCTTTATCAGATCGAGCATAAAAATACCCACGAGAATTAGTAGCGGCGCAATAAACATCTCGCCATACTTGCTTATAGCCTTTTGTATGGCAAACATGCTGGCTCCCTGCCTTAGTATCGGAATAAGAATAAACCCCAACGCGGTATAGGTAACTACACGTCCTAAGGTGTAAACTATACCGTTCCAAAATATCCGGTGCCTACTCTCTATGTCTTTGCTTATATACCCAATGGCGGTGATGTTGGTAGCCAACGGACAGGGACTAACAGCTGTAAGCAGTCCCAGCAGGAAAGCCGTAACCACGGGTGTGGTGCTATTATCCAGTAACGTTTGTAGGTATTCCATCTACTTTAGCTGCTCCTTTAGTGCCTTAACTAAGCCTGCCTTAAATACATCGGGCGAATTTTTTGCGTACGAAAAGGCGTACTCCGTCATATTCTTACGCGACTCCTTACCTCCTCGCCAGCTGTTTACGAACAACGAAGACCACGTTACCTCGTAGCTATCAGCTAGCTTTTCATTTTCGGGCTTAGATATATCTACCACCTTAAAAACCAACGTTCCCTTCTTAACCTCATTGGCAAAGCTGGTTTGGACCACCTCGCGGGAGAGCTTCTCTATAGCATTACAGGTCATACAACGCTGCTTACCATGAAAGTACAACACTTCTACCCTGTTACTTTGGGCCGATTTTCCCTTAGGTTGCGCCCATAGGCTGGTATTCATCCCTGCAACCATCACAACCACTACCATCAAAATTCCCCTAAACGTACTCATAGCTTTTTATTTAGATAGAATTTCTTTTACCTCTGCTACGGTAAGGCGCTTGCCTGTTGTAACCACCTTTTCGTCTACAACCAACGCCGGAAGGCTCATCACGTTGTAGTCCATAATCTTCATGATATCCTCCTCCTTAACAAGGGTGATGTCAGCACCCAGCTCGGCAATAGCCTGCTTGGCATTTTCGTAAAGCGCCTTACATCCAGCGCAACCTGTACCTAGTACTTTTACAACCATAAGTGATAGTATTTATTAATACGTAATTCGCAAAACAACGAACATCAATCTCAAAAAAATGTACGCTAGTCACAGCATACATTACACTGCTCGCGCTGTCCAAAAAACTTGTCGAACAGGCGCTGAGCCTCAGCCCAATTAGGCTTATTAATGCAGTAGCGAACCTTGGGAGCCTCAATTTCTCCCTGTATCAGGCCCGCCTCCTTAAGCTCCTTAAGGTGCTGCGACACCGTAGCCTTTGCAATGGGGAGTACCTCAAAGATATCTCCAAAGAAGCAGCTATCCTGCGCAGCAAGAAATTGGAGGATGGCCATGCGGGTAGGATGCCCCATCGCCTTAGCATATCGAGCTACCGCTTCCAGCTCATTCACCTCAATTTTTGTACAACTATTACCCATACTGTATGTATTGTTCGCAAACCTACGAACAATATTTGAATTATGCATAGCTTCGCCTGAGATTTATACTTTATTCAGAATAAAAGCTAGAATGTGTTTTAATAGAAAGCTGATGGCAATACCTGAGCGGTCGCATTCCCCCAGAAATTCTATCTTTGAGCTAACAACCAACAAAGCCATGATAAAACGAATCTACTTTGCTCGCCACGGCGAGACCGATTGCAACAAGCAAAACCTAATACAGGGCAAGGGTATTGATGCTCCCTTAAACCAGCTGGGGCACCGTCAGGCACAAGCTTTCTACGATCACTACCACCATATTCCCTTCGATAGGGTTTACACAACCTCCCTACAGCGCACCCGTCAATCCATGGCTCCCCTAATTGCAAGTGGGGTTCCACATGAAACAAACCCAGGATTCGATGAGATGAACTTCGGAATTATGGAGGGGCAACCCATGTTTGATGAGCAGGGACAGTTTGCCCTAGAGTGGCTACTGACCCAATGGCGTAACGGCGACGGCGACGCGAAGGTAGAAAAGGGCGAAAGTCCTAACGAGGTAATGGATCGTATCGCCAAAGCGCTAGATCAGGTGATAGCCCGTACCGATGAAACCAACGTGGTGGTATGCATGCATGGTAGAGCCATACGTGTGCTGCTCTGCTACCTGCTGGACGAACCGATATCGCAGATGGAGCATCACCCCCACAATAACCTAGGCGTTTCGCTCTTCGAGTACAGCTACGATACGGAAAAATATACTCCCATCTTTCTGGCAAGCTACGAACACCTCGAAAAGTTGTCGATGTAGCTGCTACCGTAAGGTGTAAGTAGGGTTAAGCTAAAAGCGTGGAACAGCTCGCGAAAAAACAGATAACTTTTACACCAACAGGTTGGGAAAACCAACAAAAAGTTATATTTGAAAGTAAATACACTCAAAAGTAGATGCCAATTATCAACTCAATAGTAAGCCTGCTCAGTTCGAAGCGACTGAAAAGCATTGACGATTTCCGAAAGCGACCTTTCGAAACCCAAGAGTGCATACTCAAACGGCTTATCGAAACCGCCAAATCGACAGAATGGGGTAAAATGCATGACTTTGCATCGATAGGCAGCATCGAAACTTTTCAGCAACGCACACCTATACAGGACTACAACCAGGTTAAGCCATTCATCGAGCGGATACGCTCGGGCGAGCAGAATGTGCTATGGCCAACAGAAATTCGTTGGTTTGCCAAATCGTCGGGAACTACCGAAGATAAGAGCAAGTTTATTCCTGTAAGCAACGAATCGCTGGAAGAGATACACTTCCAGGGTGGTAAGGATACGCTTACGGTGTATACCAACAACTATCCCGAAACTGGCATCTACAGCGGTAAAGGGTTAACCTTAGGTGGCAGCCACCAAATCGACAAGCTAAACGACAAGGCCTTTACGGGCGACCTATCGGCCATTCTAATAGAAAATATACCTTTTTGGGCCGACCTAATGCGTACGCCCAGCCAAAAGGTAGCGCTTATCCCCGATTTCGAGGAAAAGATGCGCCGCATTGCCGAGGAGGCCATCCCACTAAACGTTACATACTTTGCAGGGGTACCATCGTGGAACCTTGTGCTTATGAAGTATATACTGGAGCACACCGGAAAGAAAAATCTGTTTGAGGTATGGCCCAACATGGAGCTCTTTATACATGGAGGGGTTAGCTTTACTCCCTACCGCGAGCAGTACCGAAAGCTACTTCCATCGGACTACATGAACTACATGGAAACCTACAACGCTTCGGAAGGATTCTTTGCGCTGCAGGACGACCCATCGTCGAGCGACATGCTACTAATGCTGGACTATAGCATCTTCTACGAGTTTATCCCAATGGACCGCTTCTTCGACGACAATGTAACCCCACTTACCATTGCCGACGTGCAAACAGGCGTTAACTACGCCATAGTGATAACCACCAACGGAGGCCTATGGCGGTATGTGATTGGTGATACGGTGGAGTTCACCTCGCTATATCCCCATAAAATTAAAATTACCGGAAGAACTAAGCACTACATAAACACCTTTGGAGAAGAGGTGATTATAGATAACGCCGAACAGGCCGTAAAGGCTGCCTGCAATGCAACAGGTGCCATCATCAACGAGTATACCGCAGCCCCTATATACATGGGGAACAATGGAACGGGTGGTCACGAGTGGCTTTTCGAGTTCCAAAAGATGCCGGCAAACATGGATGCTTTTATCGACACACTCGATCAGAAGCTTATCTCCATCAACTCCGACTACGAAGCTAAGCGATACAAAAACATAACGCTACAGCGTCCGGTGGTTCATGCGCTAAAGCAGGGAGTGTTCTACCAGTGGCTCAAAGAGTCGGGTAAGCTAGGTGGGCAAAATAAGGTTCCACGACTTTTCAATGCAAGAGACTACGTCGAGAAGCTTTTGACGATAAACGAAAAACTATAGAGTAGCATCAGCGACCTCAAAATTCAAAAAAAACGCAGTCAGCAAAATCAAATAACCATATTTTGATATCTTGCTGCCTCGTTATCACATAAAAAAACAAGGCCTCAAATTAAGGTTAGAAATGATTCAAATTGCAGTAGCAGGTAACATTGGAAGCGGTAAAACAACACTCACCAAAATGCTTTCTAAGAGTCTAGGTTGGGATGCTATGTACGAAGATCTAGAACAAAATCCCTACATCAACGACTTCTATGGGGATATGCCCCGGTGGTCGTTTAACCTACAAATCTACTTTTTGCACTCGCGACTAAAGCAAATAGTAGACGTAAGAAGGAAGGAACGAAACGTAATACAAGACCGAACCGTTTATGAGGATGCCTACATCTTTGCCCCCAACCTTCACCAAATGGGATTAATGACCGAAAGAGACTTCAACACCTACACCAAGCTTTTCAATCTTACCACCTCGCTAGTTCATCCTCCAGAGCTGCTAATCTACATCAAATCATCTTCCAAAACCTTAGTACGCCAAATTGCTAGTCGTGGTCGCGATTACGAAAAGAACATAAGCCCTGAATATCTTGATAACCTTAACGAGCTTTACAACAAGTGGATCCAAAGCTACAATCAAGGTAAGCTTCTAATCATCGACATTGATGAGCATAACTTCTTAGATCACAAGGAGGAATACGTAAAGGTACTGGAAATGGTTAGAGAAAAGATAGCTTCCGAATCGTAAACCCAAATAAATGGCACGTAAGATAAAGGGTTTAGATCAACTGTATCTAAACTTTTTTAGATTTGCCAAGCTTAAATCATAACATAAAACGCCTTATGAAAAAATTAGCATTAGGACTTACCCTTGTGTTAGCCGCAGGGAGTCTGTTTGCCCAGAATCGTAGCGTAGACTTCCAGCACGCTACCTTTGCAGAAGTAAAAGCAAAAGCAAAAGCCGCCAACAAACCCATCTTTTTTGATGGTTTCACCACTTGGTGTGGCCCCTGCAAGTACATGGCCAATACCGTATTTACCCAAGATAAGGTAGCCGACTTCTTTAACGATAAGTTCATCAACACCAAGTTTGATATGGAAAAAGGCGAAGGTGTTGAGCTTGCCAAGAAGTTTGAGGTAAAAGCATTCCCAACTTTTCTTATACTAGATACTGCCGGCAATGTCATTCACCGAATTGTAGGTGGCGCCGAGGCCGATGAGTTTATGGAAAAAGTAAAGGTTGGATTAAATCCGGAGACCTCTTTAGCTGGACAAAAGGCAAAATATGATAATGGTAACCGCGATGCTAAATTCATACTAGGCTACCTAAAGACTCTACAAGATGCCTACATGCAGCAGGAGTCGGAAACCATTGCTCAAGGTTACCTCAAATCGCTAAAAGAAAACGAAAGAGTAACCAAGGATAATTGGGAAGTTTATAACGACTTTGTAAATGATCTTTTCAGCAAAGACTTCATTTTTATCCTAACCAACCGTCTTAAGTTTACCGAGGTTGCAGGAGATTCTGCCGTAACCGCCAAAATAGGCTCTGTTTTCTCATCAAAAGCAATGTCCCTACTAGTTAACCGTCGTGGAACGGTTTATAGCAAGGAAGAGTCTAAAAAGGTGCGCGATTTCATCGGAACATGCGGAGTTAAGGATAGCCAAACCTACCTCGCTCTTCTAGACATGGCAGACGCTAAGGCAGCCAAGAATGGTACAGCAATTGCCGCCTTGGCCGAAAAAGCAGTTAAAAACACCAACATTTCGGATAGAGATAGCTACAACATCCTTTCGCAAGCAGTTCCTGTTGTAACCGACTACGGAACAAAAAACGATTTCCAGGTGCTGTCAAACGCTATTGATGCTAGAATTTCAACCTTAAAGGAGGAAAAGGCAAAGCCTTACTTTGAGCAGTTTAAAAAGCAGCTTACCGATAAAATGAACGAAGTAAAGAAGTAAGCTTCAATCATAAAAGAAAAGGGCAACCGTAATGGTTGCCCTTTTTTATTTTGCGACAAGCTACTTCCTTGCCAATATCTCCATGCTTTTTTGTGTATTCTCAGCAGCCTTTAGTGCTTCCTTAACCTGAGGGTCTGTCATTAACGATCGCTCAATCTTGCCTCTTTGATAGTGATATCTACCAATAAGCTCATCTTCCAAGTAGGACTTCAGCTCATCTTTAAAGAGCATCAAATCTTTTTGTTTGTCGTGTGTTAGCTGCTTCTTTAGGGCAGCGAGCTCCTTTTGCGAATGATCGTAGTACTTGTCCTTCTTTACCGCCTCTTCGAGCTGCTTTACCAACACCTCGGTTTGGGTCGTATAATCGTAATTTTTATTGGACAAGAAGCTAACAAAATCGCTATAGTCCCTATCCGAAAAGCTGAACTTACGAACATCTGGCACCTCCGAATGCTTAACGTAGTACTCGTTAATGTAGTCGGATATTAACCCCTTACTCAAAAGGCTGATAGCGATCTTGCTCATATTCTCCGCATCAACCTTAATATCGGGCATAATGCCACCACCATCAAAAACGATTCTACCATTCTTGGTCTTAAACTTCGATATCAACGAGTCTGGCACAGTACCCACGCTTCCATCCGGATTTCTATGCGAATAATCCAACGCTTGGATACATCTACCGGAAGGTATGTAGTATTTCGCCGTCGTAATTTTAAGCTGAGAGTTATAACCTAATGGTCGGGTGGTTTGCACCAACCCCTTACCAAATGTTCGATTACCAACCACTACAGCCCTATCCAAATCTTGTAAAGCTCCCGAAACAATTTCTGAAGCAGAAGCAGAACCGCTATTTACCAGAACAACCAAAGGTATTTTGGTGTCAACTGGCTCTGTTTCGGTTTTGTAGGTAGCATCAAATTCCTTAACCTTACCTTTGGTGCTCACCACAAGTTGTCCGCGTGGAACAAAAAGGCCTACAACCTTCACCGCCTCATTAAGCAAACCACCTGGGTTCCCTCTCAGATCAAGCACAATAGAAGATGCCCCCTGCTTCTTTAGGTTGATCACGGCATCTTTAACCTCCTTGCTACAATCGGTAGTAAAGTTGGTAAAACGGATATACCCAACCTTATCCTTTACAATTCCGTAGTAAGGAACTGATGGTATTTTAATGATCTCGCGGGTTACAACAACATCCGCTGTATCTTTACCCTTAAGTTTCAAAACCTTCAAGTACATCTTAGAGCCAGCCTTACCCTTAAGCATTGCGCTAACAGCAGAAACATCTAACCCTTTTATCGACTTATTGTCAATGCTCAAAAGCAAATCTCCAGCAACAAGTCCAGCTTTTGCGGCGGGAAATGCTTCGTAAGGTTCTGATATCTCAATGTAATCGCCCTGCTTACGAATCAACGCCCCCATACCTCCATACTGCCCGGTTGTCATAAATTCAAAATCCTCCATCTCATCAGCGGGAATGTAGGTGGTGTATGGATCCAGAGTTGACAGCATTTCGGTAATGGCCTTGTTTACCAAATCTTCAGTCTTTACCTCGTCAACATAAAAAATATTCAACTCTCGAAGTACGTTGAAGAAAAGATCTAAGCTCTTTGCAAAATTGTAGTTTGGACTAGTAAACGAAAACATCACAAAAAGAGCCATCCCTGATAACCCAATTGCAATATACCTCTTCGTTCCTTTCAGTTTTTCTTTTAAGCTATTCATAAACAACCATTGATATGGTAAAACGTTAATTATATTCTTAGGGAACAGGATCGTACCCGCTCCCACCCCAAGGGTTACAGCGCAATATACGCCAAATAGCCAACCATAAACCCTTTATAGGTCCGTGCTTTCTCAGCGCCTGCACTGCATAAGCAGAGCAAGTTGGAGTGAACCTACATGAGGGAGGCTTTAGCGGAGATATAGCGTGCTGATAAAATCTAATCGGGACTATCAGCAGCCACACCAGCAGGTTTCGACAATATTTTAGCAACCTTTTCAAGTACTATCCTAATTTTTGGTTCAATATCACTAAACTCCATCGTTTCTTTCGACACATAAACTAACATCAAATGCAAGCCAATGTTGTGCTCTCTCAAAACATCCTTCAAAGGTTGCTTATTTAGCCTAAAACCTTCGCGTATTCGCCGCTTAATGTAGTTTCGCTTAACTGCTCGCTTAAAGTTACGTTTAGATACGCTTATACCCAACTTTAAGCCCTCCTTTTCAGAAAAAGCAGTAGTTCTAAAGACAACCTTGAAGGGATACACAAAAATAGATTCAGAGTCGCTAAAAAGCAGCTCAAAATCCTTTTTACTACATAATCGCTCGGTTTTATAAAACCTATTTTCCTTCATGGATTGCTATTTCTCAAATTTATTAATTAAAAAGCTAAGCTACACAAAAGTAGAGAACAGACTCCGTTAATCAACCTTTATAAATCTACAACAGGTTGTTAAGACGTAAATATAAAACCAACACGTCTTCCTCTCAACAAGGTTCAAATAAAAATCGCCTTAAACAATTCCTAGCGAAATTAATTTAAGGCGATGTATTTTGATAGTCTTAAGACTACTTATTTTCTTTATGGTTCTTCTTTATAAACAACTCTAGCGCTTTAGCCATAGAGGGAGCCTCTGGTGTTGGGGCTTCTAAATCTAATCGTAAGCTATTATCTTTTACGGCTTTTGCTGTCGCAGGACCAAATGCTCCAATCTTTTTATCCCCCTGAACGTAATTAGGGAAATTTTCGGATAAAGATGCAATTCCAGTAGGACTGTAGAAAATTACAAGATCGTAATTATCTATTTTCATATCGCTAAGGTCGCTGCTAACAGTCTTAAAAAGAATAGACTTAGTATAGTTAATCTTAGCTTTATCTAGAGCCTTAGGGATTTCTGGCTTATGTACATCAGAAAGCGGAAGAAGGAACTTTTCATCCTTATGCTTAACAATGGAATCCATTAGATCTTCGAACTTTCCGTTACCAAAAAAGATTTTACGCTTGCGGTATACGATATATTTTTGCAGGTATAGTGCAATCGACTCCGAAATACAAAAGTACTTCATCGTTTCAGGAACCGTAATGCGAAGCTCCTCACAAATACGGAAAAAATGATCAATTGCAGTTCGTGCAGTAAAAATCACAGCCGTATGTGCAAGAATATCAACTTTTTGTTGTCTGAACTCTTTCGAATTTACGCCCTCTACTTTGATAAAAGGACGAAAATCAATCTTGAGCCCGTACTTTTCCGCGGTTTCTTGGTACGGCGATTTTTCGGTACCTGGATCGGGTTGCGAAATTAGAACTCTCTTGACTTTCAAGGCTGTAAGTTTTAAAATTGTGACTAAATGCTCTTTGCCACCTACTGCAGCAGATACAATGCAACAGCTATAGGTAGCATTTCAAGGGTGCAAAAGTATAAAAACCAAAAGAAAAATGAAACTCTATAGCTAAGAAATAGTCTTAACGACCTAATAATATACTGTACTAATAAAATGATAACTAAATAAATGGATAGGTATATAAATACTTTAGAAACTACCGCATCTGCATAAGAGGCAACAACGAGTAAAGGAAAAATTGCCAAAGCAAAAGATGTATAAAAAATAAGGTGATTATACTTCAACTCACTAAACAGCTCGCTATTTCTAGAAATATTTCCGAGCACATTCCAAGAGAAAACTTTGGCAAAAAACAGGGAAAGAATAGCCAGAAAGAAAACAAAGTAGCTAAGTAAAATACCAAACTCTCTCACAAAATTTCCAGCAAATCGCTGCGCAATAAGGATCGAAAAGACGGTAAATGTAAGAACGTAAAAAATAGTAGAAAACAGAGCAAATCGCTTAAAAGATAGAGATCTGCTTTGATAGCTTTTACGAGCCTCCCTAATGCTTATAAAACTCTGAATTATAGACAGCGCATTCTTAAACTGGAATTTAAGGCTTGTAATAAAAAGTATTATGCCGATAGTAAGCACAACAAAACTAACAAATCCTAAGTTTTGAGTTTCTCTAGGCTTCGCCTCCCCTACCCGTGCAGGATTAACAAGCTGAACCTTCGCACTAAATCTCCCATAAACCAACTCGGGGTGACTTTCGAGCAAAACGTACGAATCACGTGAAACATACTCCTGCAATCCAAAACGATCAAGTAACGACGAATCTATATCACCAAAATTAAAGTCGGCCGAAGCAAAATTAATTTTAGGGAGAGAGTCTATTGCAGGCCGCAAAGCTAAACTATCAATCTTGGCAGCAGGCAAAGAATCGGAAGATTGAACTTTTACCGAATCGGCAGCTGTAAGAGGGGGTAAATTTACAGTTAACTGCTCAGAAGGTAGAACAATTCCTTGATGCTCGTAAAAACGGAAATTAGCCACATTTTTGTTGTTCTCAAACGCTGCTTTCCGCATGATATTAGATGGCAAAATACTTTGGCATGCTTCCATGGTAATGTCGTAAGAACCATGGTCGACATTAGTCGCCAACAACGTTGGATAGAAAGTTGATCCGTAAGTTTTCGTATTTACAAGTTGATTAAAAACTTTTGTATCAGTCTTTTGCTGTTGAACCTTTAAACTATCCTTGCGTACTTTTAGTGAATCACCAGATTTCATATCATCCTTTTACTCCGACAAATATAGCTCTTAATGTTTTGAATGCTGCAACATTTCAATTATCAACCGAACCCTTTTAAGGTGTTGAAATAAAATAATCGGTAATAATTTTAGCCCGACGTTGACCAACTACGGCACTCAACTCCTCAATAGTGGCCTCTCTCATTTTTTTTACCGTTTTAAATTTCGAGTACAAATCCATAGCCGTTTTTTCACCAATCCCTGGTATCGATTTTATTTCTGATTTAATAAAACTATCAGAACGCTTATTGCGGTGAAATGTAATACCAAAACGGTGAGCCTCATCCCTAATATGCATCAACACCTTCAAACTTTCCGAATTTTTATCCAAGTATAATGGCACAGAATCATTCGGAAAATAGATTTCTTCCATCCTCTTAGCCAAGCCAACCACAGGTATTTTATCCAAAAGATTCAGTTCCTTTAAAGAACTTACAGCTGCGGAAAGCTGCCCTTTACCACCATCTATAACGATTAAATTAGGAAGACCCGCACCCTCGTCCAAAAGCCGCTTGTAACGCCTAAAGACGATCTCCCTCATCGAAGCAAAGTCATCGGGTCCAACAACCGTTTTAACATTAAAATGCCGATAATCCTTTTTTGATGGCTTTGCATTTTTAAAAACGACACAAGCAGCAACCGGATTAGTTCCTTGGATATTTGAGTTATCAAAGCACTCGATATGTACTGGCAAATCATCCAAGTAAAGATCCTTCTTTAGCGTCGTTAGAATTCGTTCTGTATGCCTTTCAGGATCGACCTTTTCTAGCTGCTTCATTTTTTCCAAACGAAACATTTTGGCATTTTTCTCAGACAACTCCAAAAGTTTCAGTTTATCGCCTCGCTGAGGAATTGTATACGTAGCATTAGGAAGTTCTTGATCAGGAAGAAAAGGGACAACCACCTCACGCGAAATAAAGCCAAGTCGCTGATACATCTCAGCAATAACAAAAGACAGAATGCTCTCCTGCTCTTCTTCTATTTGTAGCTTAATTTCAAAGTTGTGCGATTGAACTATCATACCTTTATTTACCCGCATAAAATTTGCAAATGCGACATTCGAATCGAAAACTAAAGAAAAAACATCCAGGTTAGAAATGCTAGTGCTAACAATGACTGACTTGCTTTGATACGTTTGCAAGAGTTCAATTTTTTGCTTTAAAGATTGAGCGTCTTCAAAACGATACTCCTCCGAAGCTTTTAGCATACTTTCCTTCAAAAGCGCAACAACTTCCACTAAATTCCCTCTAAGTATCTCTATAATTTCTTTAATTGAACTATCGTAATAATCTATTAAACTATAATTTACACATGGAGCTTTACAGTTTCCTATGTGATATTCAAGACAAGGCTTATACTTCCCCTTAGATATGCTAACCTCATCAAGCAATAAATTACATGTTCGAAGAGGATATATTTGCTTTATGAGATCCAACAAAATCCGAAGCAATGTTACCGAAGTATAGGGTCCAAAATATTTTGTACCATCTTTAACATACCTTCGAGTCGAAAAGACTCTAGGAAAAAATTCATTTTTAATTGCAATCCAAGGATAGGTTTTATCATCCTTCAAATTTATATTATATCGGGGTTGCAGTTTCTTTATCAAATTATTTTCCAGCAGCAATGCATCAGATTCTGTTGGGACAACAATATGCTTTATATCTCTAATTTTCTTAACCAAGACTAACAGTTTCTTGCTTTCGAAACGGCGCGATGTAAAGTATGAAGCGACCCTTTTTTTGAGATCTTTTGCTTTACCAACATAAATAACAACTCCTTCCTCATTCAAATACTGGTAAACACCAGGCTGATTGGGAAGGAGATTTACAAGACTCTTTAAATATTCAGAATGCTTACTTTCGCTCATTTTCAAAAAGAGAAGTTGGTTTAAATGCAACAACATCAAACAAACCCTGATCTGATATTTTTAATTCAGGTATTACCACCAAAGACATAAAAGCCATCGTCATAAATGGTGCTTTCATTTTAGACCCGCTCCTTTGTGCCACCTCCAACAAATGCCGGTATTTCGATGCAACAACTTCAGCGCTACTATCAGACATAATCCCAGCAACAGGCAATTCCAAAATTTCAAAAATATCATCATCTGCATACGCCAAACCTCCCTTCGCGTTTACCACGCCATTTACAACCTTTACAATAGACTCGTCATCAACACCTACAGCTACAATATTATGAGAATCATGAGAAACACTACTACAAATAGCCCCCTTCTTTAATCCAAAACCTTTAATAAAACCAACACTTGGTTTTGCTTTCATATACCTATTTAAAACAACAATCTTCAAAACATCCTTATCAGGTGACGCCAAAACAGTATTACCAACAACATCTAAAGAACAAATATCCTTTTTCGTATAAAGTTCACCTTCAATAGTTGAGATAACTTTTACATCAACAGATGAATGGCCTTCATAAAAAACTGAGATATCGTTCAAATCTATATAATTCTCACAAAAATTATTCACCACTTCAACAGCAACATCATTACATTTAGACGTCCCTTTTTCATAAACGACAATCCCATTAATGACGGTTTTCAGAACATTCAAATCCGTCAAATTATCCACAACAATAAAATCAGCAGGATCACCCTTTTGCAACAACCCAACAGGTAAGCCATAATGCTTAACCGCATTATAGTTTGATATCTTCATCGTATCAAAAAAATCGACACCCGCAAGAATCGCGCGCTTAACCTGTTTCAAAAAATACTCATCCAGCAAATCATCTGGATGACAATCGTCAGAACAAAGCATCACCATATCGGGATACTTTTTGGCAACACCAATCAAAGAATCAAAATTTTTCGCAGCGCTACCTTCACGAATTTGAATTTTCATCCCCAATTTCACCTTCAATTCTGCCTCATCAACAGACATACATTCATGATCAGATGTAATTCCAGACTTAACATACTTCAAAAGATCATCACCAATCAAACCGGGAGCATGACCATCCACCTTCAACCCTCTTCCCAAAGCAGATTCTATTTTCGTCAGCACATCTTCATCTCCACTTACCACTCCAGGGAAATTCATCATTTCCGCCAAGTAATAATAATTCCCAGAAGCAAGCAATTCATCTACAATTTTCGAATCCAAAACAAACCCAGACCTATCAAAACTAACAGCAGGAACACAAGAAGGAACACCAAAGAAAAACTTAAAACCAGAATCCAAACCATTTTTCCTCATATATTCCATCCCAGAAACACCCAACACATTCGCAATCTCATGAGGATCACTCACAGTTGCAACCACACCAAACTGAACAGAAACCTTTGCAAACTCAGACGGAACAAGCATTGAACTCTCTATATGAACATGAGAATCAACAAAACCTGGCATAACAAACAACTCACCTTCAACCTTAGAGGATATTTCCAAAACAGAAACAACACCTTTTAAATCATAACATATCTCGCCAAAATAAACCCTTTGCTGTTCTAAATCAACTATATTACCTCTCTGTACCAACATAATAAATATTTTTTTTACAGTTCCACGTGAAACATATTTTTAAATCAAAATACAAAAAAGTTCCACGTGAAACATTATCGACCAAGAAAAACCAAAAGCACATTTATATCAGAAGGAGAAACTCCAGGAATTCTAGAAGCTTGTCCTATTGTCTTGGGCTTGATTTTATTTAATTTTTGTCTTGCTTCTGTTGATAGAGATTGAAGTTTGCTATATTCAAAATCATCAGAGATACGAACATTTTCTAAACGTTCAATTTTATCTACCACTAATCTTTCTCTATCTATATAACCTTTGTATTTTATCTTGATATCTGCTTGGGAAAATATCTCCTCTTTTGAAAATTCAAGAGAATTATAAAAATTATCAATAACTCCAAATTTAGAAAAATCAAAAAGACTAATCTGTGGTCTAAGTAATAAATCACCCAATTTTCTAGTTTGATTAATTACCGCAGTCTGCTTTGAAATTAAAATATCGTTAGCATCTTCTTGTTTGATGCTAGTTTTTTCAATCAAATTAATTAATTCATCTACCTTTTCTTTTTTATACTTATAAGCAAACTCTCTTTCTTTTGATACTAAACCCAGTTTAATTCCAATTGGAGTTAATCGTTCGTCAGCATTATCCTGCCTTAAAAGCACTCTATACTCGGCTCTTGATGTAAACATACGGTAAGGCTCATCGACTCCTTTAGTTACCAAATCATCAATAAGTACTCCAATATAGGAACTATCTCTCGTTAATACGAATTCAGGTTGATTAGCAACTTTTAAAGATGCATTTATTCCGGCAACTAACCCTTGTCCTGCAGCCTCTTCGTAACCTGTTGTTCCGTTTATTTGTCCTGCACAGAATAAATTACCAACAAATTTTGATTCTAAAGAATGTTTAAGCTGTGTTGGCTGAAAAAAATCATATTCAATTGCATAACCAGGTCGAAAAATCTTTACATTTTCAAACCCTGGGATTTTTAGCAATGCTTTTACTTGTACATCTAAAGGTAGCGAGGATGAAAAACCATTCAAATAATACTCATTAGTATTCCATCCCTCTGGTTCTAAAAAAAGTTGATGCTGATTTTTATCAGCAAAAGTTCTTACTTTATCTTCAATACTTGGACAATACCTAGGTCCTATTGATTTTATGGTACCGTTAAATAGAGGAGATTCTAAAAAGCCATCCTTTAGTATATCGTGTACCGTGCTATTGGTATAAGTTATAAAGCAAGGAAGTTGCTTTACTACGGCAGGAGAAGAATTCAAAAAAGAAAATTTCTGTGGATTTTCATCACCATGCTGAACTCCCATGACGCTAAAATCAACACTTCTCCCGTCAATTCGAGCTGGTGTACCTGTTTTCATTCTTCCAACTTCCATACCCAACTCACGAAGTTGCTCTGTGATCCCATACGAGGCCATATCACCTGAACGGCCACCAACCTGCTGGTGTCGCCCAACATGCATCAGCCCATTCATAAAAGTTCCTGTAGTTAAAACAACAGATTTCGCATTAAACTCCACTCCTAATGCAGTTCTAACTCCTGTAACTAAGCCGTTTTTCAACAATAAACTAACAACAGAATCTTGCCAAAAAGAGATATTGGCCGTATTTTCTAGCATTTCTCTCCATTTTAAGGAGAACAAAACACGATCACATTGTGCTCTAGGGCTCCACATAGCAGGACCCTTACTTTTATTTAGCATTCTAAACTGAATAGTACTATAGTCAGTTACAATCCCAGAATATCCTCCAAGAGCATCAATTTCGCGAACAATCTGTCCTTTAGCAATACCTCCCATTGCAGGATTACAGGACATTTGCCCCATTTTAGTCATATCCAGCGTTATCAACAGCACGGTAGAACCAAGATTTGCTGCTGCTGCTGCTGCTTCACAACCAGCATGTCCTGCTCCAACCACAATAACGTCGTAATCAAACATCATAGTTAGACAATCGTAAAATTAAACTTTAATAGATGATGATCTTCCAATGCTCTCATCTGTTTCTCTTCCTCTTCTGTTTTGTCCTTATATCCGCACAAATGAAGTACTCCATGTATAATTACACGGCATAGTTCATTATTAAAATCAACGCCTATTTTTTCGGCATTAGAGCGAACAGTATCCAGACTAACTACCAAATCACCTGATATTTTATCCTTTTCGGTATAATCGAACGTAATAATGTCGGTATAATAATCGTGCTGCAAATACTGTCGGTTAGTTTCTATAATATAGTCATCATCGCAAAAAACGTAATTAAGGGTACCAACCTGATACCCTTCCTCGCTTGCGACACTTTTTATCCAAGTTTTTAGTTTAAGAGACTGCTTTGGTTTAAAAGCGATTTTCTCTGAAAAAAAATTTACTGCCAAAACTTATATATTAAAAAAAAGTTCAACTTTATTTCCACTTTCATTAAATTTAATGTCGTCAGACAACATTCTCATCAAAAAAACGCCTCTACCATCGGTTTTCAGAATATTATCAGGAAGGGTGGGATAGGGTAATCGCTCATAATCAAAACCGATACCTTCATCTTCAACAACAATTACAATTTTTCCAGACCTTACTTCTAAAGTAAAATTTACTTTTTTAGCAACATCCCTCCCATTACCATGGTTGATGGAGTTAGAAATAGCCTCCAATGAGGATACAATTATCCGCTCACGAAGAGGTTGTTTTACTTCATACTTATGAGTAAACGACAATACTAACTCTTCGACATTACGTAAAACTTCTGGATCGGACAAAAAACAGTATGATGCCATATAAGTTTATACGATATAGAGATAAAATGTTTCCTATCTAGCAAGCCAATTTTCGGGATTTTGAGGTGTTGTTTCCTTCCAAACCTGAAATTTCAACGTTGGCTTCTCTCCACCTGTATCGCTATTAGCCAAAATTCCTATAGACTGTTTTGCTCTTATCGATTGCCCCTCCTTTACACTAACCCTAGAAAGATTAGAATAAACGGTAATGTAATAGCCATGACGTACCAAAACAGATATATTAGCCCCAGGAAGTGTAAATATTTTACTCACCTCACCATCAAAAACAGCAGTTACATCTGAACCAGCGACTGAAGCAATATCAACACCGTCATTTTTGACCTTTACACCCTTTAAAAGGGGATGCTGATGCTCTCCAAAGGTTTCAACAATCTGACCTTGACGAACAGGCCATGGAAGCCTTCCTCTATTAGCCTCAAATTTACCTGCAATTGTTCTATCTTCAGGTGTAAATGGCAAATCTTTAGGTACCGTAACAGCAGGCTGCTTAGCTACCACATTCTTTTTCTCAGCGGCAGCCTTACGTCTTGCCGCTTCTTCAGCGGCCGCTTTACGTCGTGCAGCCTCTGCTGCCTTTCTGGCTTCCTCTGCTATCAAAAAGTTAATTTCACGAGCAAGTCTTTCTCTCAACAGTCGCTTCTTTTGTACCTCTGCTAGCAAATCCTTTTCTTTACTTTTAAGCTGATCCAACATTGCCTGATAAGTTTTCTCATCATCAGCCAACTTCTTTACTTCGTTTGTTTTATTTGCTAACAATACCTCCAAATTCCGTTTCTTAGCATTTAGATCAACAATTTCAGCATTCAATTTTCGCTGCTTTAGTTCTATGGTATTGGCTTGCTCCATCCTGTAATCGCTATAAGATCGCAAATACTTCATTCTCTTTATAGCCTGCTGCAGATCGGTGGATGCCAAAACTAGAGCAATCGCAGATGTTGAATTTCTCAACTTATACGCCTGCTGCAATGTCTTTGCATACTGCTTTTTTAAAACGAATATATCATTTTTCAGTTTTAGAATGGTATCTGTCTTAATACCTATATTTTTTACAACAAGTATAACCTGGCGATCTATATTTTCTATAATTTTCTTACGTTTCTCAATCATAGAATGCACCAAAGCAACCTGCTTCATTGTTGAATTTTTCTCCTTCTTGGTAGAATTCAGCTGATCATTTATCTGAATTAACTCTCTATCAGCCGCCTTCTTTTGCTCCTGCAGATCTTTCAATGATTGTCCAGCAGCAACACCAACAGTAAACAATAAAAAAATTAGTATAACCAGTCGCTGCATTCTATTCTAAGTTAAGTTTTTTAAGCAATTCTTTTGATCTATTTCCTTTATCGTAAGCCATTCTCCAGTACATACTAGCAGAATCTTTATCATTCAACTTATCCAAAATATCTCCGTAATGCTCAAGAATGGTAGAGCTATCATTTCCTCCATATATCAGCGCCTTTCGCATCACCTCTTTAGCCTCCTCATACTTCTCTTGCTTATACAAAATCCAAGCTTTCGTATCCAAATAAGTACCGTTATTAGGATCCTTTTCCAATACAACATTAATCATTTTTAATGCCTTAGAAAGATTTTTGTCTGTCAAGGAAAGATAGTAACTATAGTTATTCAAAACTTGAATATTCTTAGGATTGATTTTTAGAGCTTGATCGTAGTACTCAAAAGCAGTCTCCAACTTTCCCATTGAATGGTAAGAATCGCCAATCATGGATAGCATATCTACCTTCATTGAATCCGTTTTTGCGTAAGGCAAAGCTGTTTTTAGTACAGCAATTGTAGAATCGTACTCCTTTAACTGAAAATGAGAATAGGAGTTATACAAATACATTTTCACCAAATTCGGATAAATAGCAATTGCCCGCTTCGAGTAAACCTTGGTGGTATCGAATCTCTTAAAATAAAAATTGAGTTCTATAAAACGATAATATAGTGTTGTATCCTTTGAACCAGAATCAATTTTAACATGTAAAAAATTATTCAACTCATTCAATTTGCCCATCTTAGTTAAATGCTCGGCATAAATAGGATAAATAGAAGTATCCTTCGGATAGGTAGATATGAAATTGTTTATCAGCGTATCAATATTGGGATAAAAAACTTGATAGAACTGCTTATTTTCCAAAAACTGATTGAAATAGTTAACCTTATCTTTGTTCAAAACATCATCGTTCCTGAAAATAGCATTCAAAACTCTAAAATAATCTGGATACTTTGCCTCTCGCCTATAAGCATCAGACAATCCAATTTGTGCCAACGGAAAATTTGGAACCAGCTCCAATGCTTTCTTATTATAGAGTATTGCCAAAGAATCGTTCCCCATGGAACCATAGATTTCTCCTAAAATAGTGAAATGCCGCGGATCATCAGGATATAACTCGACCAAACGCTGACCAATACTTAACGCAGAATCAACCTGATTAAGCTGCAGGTAAAGCTTTTGCTTGTTAGCCAAAATCAGCTCACTATTACCAAACTTCGCAGAAAATTCGTCAAAAAGTTGAATACTTTTTTTCAAATTGCCCTTATAGCCATATATCAAAGACATATTAAGCAACAAGTCGGTGTCGGTAGAATCGAGTTCAACTAACTTTGAATAAATGGCCAAAGCAGAATCTAACTTATTGGATCGTTGCAGTATCTGCGCATAATTCAACCCGTAATACTTATTGGTAGAATCGTGCTTAAATGCCAACTCTGCATTCTTCAATGCCAAATCTCTCTTATTCTGTGCTGCATATACCTGAGATAACATATAATATGCCGCATCGTTCTCCTTATTTAGGCTTATAGACTTGGTAAATAAGACCACAGCATTACCTGTTGCACCCCCATAGTACTGCTTTAGTCCTTCATAGTAGTTTAAATCAGACATCAACTTGCCGTTATTCCTAATCGATCTGTAGGAATTTTTCGTTGATGTACATGCTGCTATGCTTACAATTATAGCCGCTATAAAGAGAGTATACCTCATTTACTTATTTTTTACCTGTACTACCAAAACCACCTTCTCCCCTATCCGTTTCATTCAATAACTCTACCGAATTCCACGTAATAGATTCATGTTTAGCAAATACCATTTGGGCAATTCGATCTCCTGGTTTGATAACATAAGTTTCACTCGAAAGGTTTACCAAACCAACTTTTACTTCACCCCTATAATCAGCATCAATGGTTCCTGGCGAATTAACAACTGTTATACCACTTTTTATGGCAAGTCCACTACGAGGTCTAACCTGAGCTTCAAAACCAACAGGAATTTCTAAAAATAAACCTGTAGGAATAACAACCCTCTCCAAAGGGCCAACGCTAACCTCTACATCCACATTCGCTTTCAAATCTAAACCAGCAGAATGAGCAGTTGCGTACTGGGGCAAATCATACCTACTTTTATTGATTACCTTGACTTCCATTTCAAAACAGATTTAACAATTGCTAAAGGATTAATTCGCTCATGGTACATAAAAATAAAAATGTACCCTCCGAAAAGAAGGCTATTAATCGTAAGTCGTAAAAATATACTATCCTGACGTATAACCACACTTAAAAAGTATATTCCTAATCCTAATAAAAAGTAAAAGGCTATGTTTTTAAAATCGTATGGAATACTAATAATTTTCTTACCAAACCAGTAACTTACCACGCACATAAATATGAATGAAACCAACCTACCCCAAGCAGCAGCTTGATATCCAAAACGTGGAACCATAAAAATATTGAAAATAATGAGTAATACCAATCCTGCCACAGTTACATCAACTGTTCTTCGAGTTTTATCGTGTAGCTTAAATATAATTTGCAGATTATATAACAACCCAACAAAATAGTAGGATAGCAACAGTACAGGCACTATAAATAAACCTTCCCGATAGTTAGATCCTTCGAGATATTGAAAAATATCTATGTAAAGAGTTACTAACAAGAATATTATCATTCCAAAAACAGAAAAGTACTTAAAAACATCCGCATACGTTTTCCCTGAATCTTCCTTCTTAACATTATTAAAAAAGAAAGGCTCAGCAGCATACCTAAACATCTGAGTAAAAAGAGTCAATACAATTGCCAACTTCAAGTTTGAAGTATAAATTCCCAACTGAAACATAGGTTTACTCGATTCTGGCAAAAGATACTTTATGCTATAACGATCAAGTAAATCGTTAATTTGACCAGCCAAACCAGAAATAACAAGTGGAATCGAATATATTGCCAGCTCCTTCATTAAAGGTTTAGATATTCGAAGCCGTGGAAATCCAGCATAACGAATTACCAAGAATAATGTAGCTACAGAAGCAATTAAGTTTGCGATAAAAATTACAAGTATTCCCATTCGAGGAAGAGATGGAAACAGCTTAGGTACTACAAAAAGAAGTATTAAGTTAAATAATACGTTGATAAGAATATTTACTGTCTTTAAAATAACAAAGGTTGATGCCTTATTTTCGTTTCTCAACCTAACAAATGGAATGGCACAAAGCACATCAAAAAAGACAATCCAACCAGTTAAAATAACGTACCACCTATTTGGTGATAAGTCTAAACCATTTATAATACCCTCATAACCAAATGTAGTATAGAGCACAAATAAACTTGAAGTTATTAGCAAAAAGGTAAAAGTTGTAGAATAAACCTTCTCCTTTTCTTCGGTATACTTATTTGAAAAGCGAAAATATCCCGTTTCCAAACCCAAAGTTAGGATTGTTAGCAAAATGGGTATATAAATATAGAATTCGCTATAAATGGCATATTCGCTGGGATTCTTAAAATAGTTGGTATAAATAGGATTCATCAAATAGTTAATAAATCTAGCCAACAGGCTACTCAAGCCATAAATAAGAGTATGACCAGCAAGTTTTTTTAGGTTTCCCACAATGCTAATATTCTAGTGAACGACGATTAAATAAAACAAAGCCAAAGTTAGCAACGAAATAGAATTTTGTATTCTCTTTATCATAGTAATTAACTGAAAGACTTAACGGACCAACAACTGTTTGATATACCATTGATAATGAGCCCATATAAAATCTTTCCTTCAAAAGTTTTCCATAGGTAACAAAGTAATCATTCGTTTTTTCAATCTGATAGAAAGGCATAAAAGCGTAGGCTTCTGCACGTAAATAGATACGCGGCGAAAAAAGAATATTTGGCATAATACCTACCGCAAAATAAGAATCGGATCTAAAGTTGGGCAAAAATATCGTCTGACTTTGAGGGTATGGAGTAAAGGAAGGAGCACTAAGCACAGAGGAGGTGTAGTTCGAAAAAGCCTTCTTGTCGGTTACAATTGCATCAAGAAGCAGTCCTGTCCACAATTTATCCGAAATTCGATGGTAGCTTTGATTGTAAAGCCTTATCCCCATCCAGTTTTGCCACTTAGAAGTAACCAAATGAGTTGGCCCTGTCGTTCCCGGTTTATTAACTTCCTTACCTGTTATGTATGAAAAACCAACGTATTGTCTCCTACCCTTATAAGGAAATAGGGTATAGTTCAACGTATTTTTCTCATACGATATGGAAACTTTATGAAAAGTAAATTCAGTCTTATCTGGTTCATCGCCCTTTAAAAAGTTATTAACCTGATAGTACTGATCATTGTTACGCCCAAAATTATATCCAAATTTGAAAAAGGAGGAAGAACTAACAGGAAACCCGTAATTAACCCGCCCAAAGTACTCGTATTGCTTGATGTAACTTGGACGCAAATCTTCAAAAAATGGCTCAGGATTGCTATTAAAAAAATCTAAGCGCTGCAAGGTAAAAACTACATCGTAGAAGAATGGCTTTCCATAGGCAAAATCCTGACGCATTCCCATTTGAAAAGAGCTATACAATTTTCCAAAGTAAATATTGCTAAAAAGACGAGTGTAATTTTTAGCGAAATGCTTATAAGTCAACCCCAAATATCCCTGATTCATGGAACTCGATGAAATATTTCCACCAAAATCCAAATCTAAATCATTATTTGCCTTTATTTTCAACCTCAAATCGTACAATCTTAACGTATCGTTGTAGGTTGCTATCGGATATATAGACGTTATCGTATTATCACTTAGCAACTTAAAATACTCATTTTTAAACTTTTTAAAATCAAAAGTTGACTTTTTCCTAGATTGAAATACATTTGTTACATAGTCACGTTGGCTACTACTCAAACCATCTATTGCTATAGATCTAAACTGCAAATTTGGTAGTTCCCGCTTATACAAACCTCGCTTTATACTTAAATCTAAGGGTGTTACGCGCCTATCCACTCGTTGCTTAATTGAATCTAACTTAGCTAAAGTTGCCCTATACGCCTTATCAATAATTTCTTCCGCTTTCGAAAAATCCAAAAGAGATACATCTCCGTAAATATTCTCAATGGTAATTCCCTTCTCCCGAGGTATTTTGTAATTCGTTTTAGAAACAATCATAGTTTCGATCTGTTTCAGAATATTTTCCTCATCAGGTTTTTCTGGATTACTAGCACAATTTGAACCAATTATAAAATCAGGATTGAAATCGTTTTCCAAAACATCCCAAGGAAAGTTATTGTAGATACCACCATCGAAAAGTAAAGATGAATCAATAGAAATTGCCTTAAAGAAGAAAGGAAAAGTCATAGAAGCACGAATAGCTGACCCTACATCACCTTTTCTAGCAACGTACTGCTTAGAGTTATAAACATCGGAAGCCACGCATCGAAACGGTATAAATAAGCTGTCAAAGTTACTTTTAGCTCTGGCTGTAGGTCCGGCAAAATGCTGAAGAATGGCAAGATCCATTTGGTGAGTAGGAACTAAATTGGTTGGAAGCTTAGCTGATGAAATGGAATCCTTTAAGCTAAATTTGAAAGAAAACATGGAAGCTCCAGGATCCAACTTTTTATACAGATACAGGTATTCATCTTCTATCTGCCCTGTAGACCAACGCAAAAACTCTGGAGAGGTAACCATTTTTATCATCTCTTCAGGAGACATACCAATAGCATACATTCCCCCAACCAATGCTCCCATCGAGGTTCCCGAAATATAGTCTATAGGTATATTATTCTCCTCTAAAGCTTTTATTACCCCAATATGCGATAATCCTTTAGCGCCTCCACCACTTAACACCAACCCCACACTTTGCGACTGACCGAAGTAATAAGTAAAAAGAAGAATGACTAAAAGTAAAGTCCTTTTCATTCTTAAGTTAATATATTTGCATACAGTGATAAAATTAATTCTAAAAGTTAACACCCAGCATGAAACTAAAAAAATTAGCTTTTTTATGTACAATAATGGTAGGAGTAGGTATAAATGCTATCGCTCAAAAAGAACCCATTGTAACCATAAAAACGTCGGAAGGCACCATTAAGCTGAAGTTGTACAATGATACCCCACTTCATCGGGACAACTTTATTAAGCTAGCAAAAGATAATTTTTATAGTGGAATTATATTCCATAGGGTTATCAAAAATTTTATGATACAAGGCGGTGATCCTGATTCAAGAAATCCGAAAGCCGATTCTACTTACGGAGAAGGTGGCCCAGGCTACGACATACCTGCTGAAATAGTGAAGACCCACTTTCACAAAAAAGGCGTACTAGCCGCTGCTCGTGAGGGTGATAAGGAAAATCCAGAACGTAAATCATCAGGTTCACAGTTCTATATAGTTCAAGGCAAAAAATTTACAGATGACGAGCTCGATAAAATTGAAAAACGGGTAAACGAAAGGCTGAAAGCATCCTTATCCCAAAAGATTTTTACTGAGGAGATACCCAAAACCGAAAATAAAGATCTTTCGCCTGAAGAACTTAAAAATAACATCAACATTAAAGTTGAAGCACTACTGAACGCAACTGCACCCTTTAAAATTTCTGAAGAAAGACGAGAAGTTTACAAAAAAGTAGGTGGCTCGCCTCATTTAGACGAATCATACACTATCTTTGGCGAAGTTATTGAGGGATTGGATGTAGTTGACAAAATAGCGGCAACGCCAACCAACAAAAAAGATCGTCCATTAAAGGATATCTTCATCGAAAGTATCAAAGTAAAAAGATAAGAAACTATGCTCGAGCAAATACAGCAGCTTTTAGCAGAGGTTGAAGCATTCAAAGCAGAAAATCTTCAACAGGTAGAAGAATTTAGAATCAAGATGTTAGGCAAAAAAGGCTCCATCACCCTCCTATTTGCCGAGTTTAAAAATGTACCTGTTGAGCAAAAAAAGGAAATAGGTCAAAAAATCAACGTGCTCAAGGATGCTGTTCAAGATAAAATTAACGAGCTAAAGGAAATTCTAGAAAATAAGGAAGACGATGGCGAAAAAGTTGATCTTTCGCGTCCTGGCTCTCAAGATGAAATTGGCTCAAGACACCCCATTTCGTTGGTTAAAAACGAAATGATTGGAATCTTCAAAAAGTTAGGCTTTTCAGTTGCTGAAGGTCCTGAAATAGAAGATGACTGGCACGTATTTGGTGCGCTAAATTTTCCACCAGAACATCCTGCCAGAGACATGCAGGATACCTTCTTCATTGAAAAAGATCCCGATATTTTGCTTCGTACTCATACAAGTTCCATACAGGTACGCACTATGCAAACGCAAAAACCACCTATCCGAGTTGTTTGCCCAGGTAGAGTTTTTCGTAACGAAGCAATTTCTGCACGTGCACACTGCATTTTCCACCAAATAGAAGGACTTTACATAGACGAAAATGTTTCGTTTGCAGATCTTAAACAAACACTGCTCTACTTTGCTAAAGAGCTATTCGGAGAAAACGTAAAAATACGCCTTCGCCCATCCTACTTCCCATTTACAGAACCTTCTGCAGAAATGGACGTATCGTGCACAATTTGCGGTGGTAAAGGTTGTAACGTTTGCAAGCATACCGGATGGCTAGAAATTATGGGCTGCGGGATGGTAGATCCAAACGTGCTCGAAGCTTGTGGCATTGATAGCAAAAAATACAGCGGATATGCGTTTGGAATGGGACTAGAACGTATAGCAATGCTCAAATACGAAATTAGAGATCTTCGTCTTTACTTCGAAAACGATGTTAGATTCTTAAAACAATTCAAATCATCATTATAAATCAAAAAGGCTTCCAAGTTGGAAGCCTTTTTCTATACTAATCTTCAAGAACAATCTCATACGAAACAGTACCAATACTTTTATACATAGCAGAAACACCGCAATACCTATCCTGAGAAAGACTAACTGCCTTTTCTATTTTTTCTCTGTCTAACGCACTACCTCTAAACCTATAGACTATTTTAAAGTCAGTGTAAACAACAGGATGCTCTTCTGTCTTATTAGCCTCCACATTAACATTAAAATCATCGTAGGGCATTCTCATTTTATTAAGTATCGAAACAACATCCATAGCAGTACACCCTGCTAGTGCAATTAGCATTAAAGCTTTAGGACGAGGACCTGTATCTTTACCTCCTACCGATTCATTTGCATCTATGCGCAAAGTATGGCCATTCACCTCTCCATCAAAAGCCATACCTTCGATCCATTTCAACGAAATTTTATCCGCCATAATTGTAATTTTTATATAGATATTACAAATCTATTCTTTGAATGTTTAATTGAAGGTGACAATAGTTACACAAAACAAAAAACAGCCAAGATTTTATTGGCTGCCTTTTATTTTTCCTTTAAAATAACTTTAGATTTTCATCTATTCTACTTACACCCAAATGTTTGTAAGCCAAGTCGGTTACCTCCCTTCCTCTTGGAGTTCTTTTTATAAACCCTTCTTTTATCAAAAACGGCTCGTAAACCTCCTCCACCGTACCAGGATCTTCACCTACTGCAGTGGCAATAGTATTCAACCCAACTGGACCACCCTTAAATTTATGGATTATAGTAGTCAAAATTTTATTATCCATATGATCGAGGCCATACTTATCAATATTGAGAGCTTCGAGGCAAATTCGGGCTATTTCTACGTCAATAAAGCCACTACCTTTTACCTGAGCAAAGTCCCTAACACGTCTAAGTAGCGCATTGGCGATACGCGGAGTCCCCCTGCTCCGAAAAGCAATCTCGTAAGCGGCATCATCAGAAATCCCTATACTCAAAATTGCAGAAGCTCGTTTTACAATTCGCTGTAATACAGATGAATCGTAAAATTCCAAATGAGCCTGAATACCAAATCTTGCTCGCAAAGGACTAGTTAGTAACCCACTACGAGTGGTAGCACCAATTAAAGTAAACGGATTCAATGAAATTTGAATAGAGCGAGCACTAGGTCCCTTATCTAGCATTATATCAATCGTATAATCCTCCATAGCAGAATACAAGTATTCTTCTACTACCGGAGAAAGACGATGAATTTCATCAATAAAAAGGACATCTCCTGTTTCCAAATTGGTAAGCAATCCGGCCAAATCGCCAGGCTTATCCAATACAGGACCAGATGTAATCTTCAGATTTACATTTAGTTCTCGGCTTATAATATGCGCTAAAGTTGTTTTACCCAAGCCAGGAGGACCATGCAGAAGCACATGATCTAGTGCCTCTCCACGCATAGAAGCCGCCTGAACAAATATTTTAAGATTTTCGACAACCTTCTCCTGCCCGCTAAAGTCTTCAAACTCCCGCGGACGAATTTCAGTTTCTACGTCCTTATCAAATTCAGACTTACTCCCCTCTCTAGGATCAAAATTATCTGTCATACTACAAACCTAACTTGGCAGAAATATCTAACATAGCCCGGATTGAACGTTCTGCCTTTATGCTAACCTGTTCATCAACAAAAACTTCAGGTTGCTCATATAAAAGCGTATTATACAACTTTTTTAAAGTAATGAGCTTCATGTAGCTACAATCATTGCAACCACAGGTAGAATCTAAAGGAGGTGCAGGTATGAACGTTTTGTTAGGACTAGCTTTTCTCATCTGATGAATAATACCAGTCTCGGTGGCAACTATATACTCGCTTGCTTGATCCTTTGTCGAATATTTGAGCAAGTCGGCAGTAGAACCAATATGATCAGCAACCAGCAGTATGGGCTTTTTACATTCAGGATGCGCTAGTATCTTCGAATTAGGATGCTCCTTCTTCAATTCAAGTATACGCTCTAGGCTAAACTCCTCGTGAACATGGCAAGCACCATCCCATATAACCATCTCTCTTCCAGTCGTATTCTTGATATAGTTACCTAAGTTTCTATCGGGTCCAAACACTATTTTAGCATCGGCAGGAAGGCTTTCAACTATTTGTACAGCATTGCTTGAGGTACAAACGATATCTGTTAAAGCCTTAACGTCCGCAGTTGTATTAACATACGAAATAACGGTATGGTCGGGATACAGCTTTAAAAATTCAGCAAAATCTTCGGCTTTGCACGAATCGGCTAAAGAGCAACCCGCTTTTAAGTCAGGAATTAGCACCTTCTTAGAAGGAGACAATATTTTGGCCGTCTCTGCCATAAAATGTACCCCTGCAAATACAATGATGTCAGCCTCCGTTTTGGCGGCTTGCTGCGAAAGCGCTAGGCTATCACCTACAAAATCGGCTATATCCTGTATATCGCCTGTTTGGTAGTAGTGAGCCAAGATAACGGCATTCTTTTCCTTTTTTAGCCTATCTATCTCGGCAACCAAATCGACATCGCTACCAACGGGTGCATTTACGTACCCATCCTTCAACATATCATCTCTAATAATCATTATTATCTTTTCTTTTTTAAAAAAATAGATGATGTAAATATTATCCTGTTAGCTCTGTGGAAAACTTGGATAGCATCCTTTTGCAAAAATCAGAATTAAAACTCTAAAAACAATAAGCTAACAGCTAAATGGAGTAATTCGTATTTGAAAAACAGAAGTTTCCAAACTTTATTAACAGCTGTTGATAGCGGCAGCTGGTGATAAAAAAATGGATGCTAACACTCTAAAATAGCTAGCTGTGGCTGTTGAAACCAGCTAGCTGTTTCTAAAAACTTTTGCTTTGAATTAACATACTCGATTCTTCTTAGAACTTTTTGGTAAACGAGCAAGGCTAAGTTTTGAAAAAGAGCTCACCTCAGCTCAATAGTTATTCACAAAAATAGTGTTAGCTGTTTGGCATGTTAATAACTATGAATACCAAGTTGTTTGAATAAAGCAAGAAAAAAATATCAACACATGGAAAAATGTGCATTTAGATAATTCTATTTTAAATTTTGTATATATAAAATAAAGATAATCAGTATATTATATGTAAATGTAATTAATTTTGGTAGTAGAATATGGAGCGAGTAGTAAGTCAACTGCTCGCTTGTGATTAGTAAAAATTAGAAAAACCATTTAATGTTGTTGATAAGTATATAATATTTTATTAATCAAACATATAAAGAATAATTTTTATAATGTTTTGGGATGTAAAGCTGCAATTATTCTATTTATATTGTGTTGTTGCTGCTGCTTGTCTATCCTTATGTTGTAACTTTGGAGAAATTGAAAAATTTGAACCTTATGAAAAGCCGTAAGTTGGGAATGGCATGCGATCATGCTGGTTTTCAGATGAAAGAATTGGTAAAGGTATACCTCCAGTCCATAGGTTATGAAGTTGTTGATTTTGGAACACACTCTGAAGCAAGCGTAGATTATGCTGATTTTGCTCATCCGCTAGCTTCGGCTGTTGAAAATGGAGAATTGGATTTTGGTGTGGCCATGTGCGGAAGTGGTAATGGAATTAATATGACTTTAAACCATCACAAGGGCATACGCTCGGCACTTTGTTGGAATGCGGAGATAGCAGCCCTTGCTAAGCAGCACAATAATGCCAATATATGTACGCTGCCTGCACGCTTTGTAACCTTTGAGGAGGCTAAAGCAATTGTTGATGCCTACTTGAATGCCGAATTTGAGGGAGGAAGGCACGAAGGCAGAATAAATAAAATACCTTGCTAGCAGGTAGTATTATAAAAAAATTAGGCGCGTAAGCGCCTTTTTTATTATATACCAATGATTTATAAAAATTTATATAATAAAATTAGGAAAAACTGTTGACATTAGGGTAACTTGTCTCTTCTGAAAATTTAAAGATTGAAACAATGATAGTGTCTTTTAAAAACCGGAGTACTGAGATGATTTGGATGGGGGTTTGGAAAGATTTTTTACCCGAGGATATTCAAATAAAAAGCAGAGAAAATATGGACAAACTTGATAAAATAAGTAGTATAGAAGATTTACAAGATGATAAAGTAAAAATTATGGAGGATGAATCTGGTTACTATAGCCTAGATGTTAATGATAGGTGGAGAATTATATTTCTTTGGGATGGAAGAAACGCTCAAAGAGTTCAGCTTATATGGCATAAGTAGATGTAAAATGGGGATATATTTTTATTCATATTATGATGTTATTGTGTTAAAAACAATATACACCATATATTGTAGTTGTACTTTCCTGTATAAAACTGAAGTATAGATGTTAATAGATTTCCTTGTAGTCTTCTTTTTAATTTTATCAGTCTTTTCCCCATACTTGTAGCCACATTCCTAAAAAACGGTCGTATATAAAGTACTCTCCTTCCTCTTCCAAAACCAGCTCTTTTTCTATAAGTGCTGCTAATGCAGATTGTACTGTACTTGCTGCTCCTAAATTGTATCGGCTTATAAATTGCTGAGAATTTGGTTTTAAAACTACTCCTTCTTGGGCTATAGCCTCCATAAGGCTCTACTGTCGAGAGGTTACTAGCTTAGTATATCCCTTATAAAAAGGTTCATTTTCCATCAGTACTTGTTTTACTACCTCATCCAGCTCCTTTGTTGAGTAGTAACTTACCGGTAGCGAGTATAGACGATTCAGCATATACAGTACATACCAGGTATGGACTAATACCTTTTTGTATAGCTGCACTATAAGTTCTTCTGATATCTTCTTTTCGGCTAGAGTAAACTTTTCTATGGCAAACTTTACATATTCCTCTACGGGGATTTTATCTAAAAACATCAGCTCGGTGCTCCGATAAAATGGCCGTGCAGGGCTTCTAAACATCCCTTCCATTACGTGCCGTTGACTTCCAGAAAATATAAAATGTACGTTGGATAGCTGCTGGCTGTAGCTTCTAAAGAGGGCTTCTACGTTTTGCTCGGGATAGACAAGAATTTGTTGAAACTCATCAATGGCTACAATAAATTGGTCATCATGTTTTTTCAAATATTCGAAAATTTCATCTAACGACTCCTTTGGTTGATCGTCATTGGCTAGAGTTATCTCTACCTCGGGTTGTACTGTTATTAGATCGAAAGAAAGGAGTGGCCTTAAGCTTTTAAACATGCCTAATGTTTGGTTAATAACCCGCACAGGCAAAGTATCAAGAGAGCCTAAAACCGCTTTGCCTAGCTTAATGGTAAAGTCTCTAAGATTTTTGGTAGGATAAAGGTCTATGTAGTATCCTTTAAAATCTCTTTTTCGAAAATATGCTGTATTAAGCCCGTTTTTCCCATACGCCTTGGGCTTATTAGGGTTAGGTTTCTTCCATTTAGTAGGGCGTTTACTATTCTTTCGGCCTCTGCCCTCCTATCGCAAAAGTAGGCTGGCGAGTGGTATCCAGTAACTAAAAATGGATTAGAGGGGATGCTTTTTTTCATTTCAACAGGATAAAACGAAAAATTCGTTAGGAACTTTTCGTTACGTAACGAACGTAATTGATTTTATTTAATGCAAATTTTTATGTCAGTTTTAAATAGCTATGGACTCTTTCGTCCTTTTTTATGCTGATGCTTTTATATTATTAACCATTATGTATAACCTCCAAATATGAGATAGTCGGCGTATAAGTGGCGCTGTTTTTAAATTTTTGTAGGTAAACTGGCGAATGTGCTATCTACCAGTTAATTCATTTAGTATTTTTATCTTCTTACTTTCGTTTTTATGTAAATAAAAACATTCACATACTACTATAGTTAGCTAATAAATAAATTTAAGTTAACTTTTACATTCATCTTTCGTAAAAGATGAAAGAATTCAATGTTAAAACGACTGAAGGGGATGGTTTTATAAAAGAATGCTGTAGCAATCAATCATTCTTTAAGGCATCCAAGATACGCAATAAAGGCCTTTTGCTGCAAACATTCTAATGCACGCACGGATGTGCTTCTTCAGAATATCCCTCACAAGTAACCAGTAGCAATGTAAAGCATTGCATGGCAAGAGCTGCCATGTTGAGATTGTAGCCATTTAACTGCGTGGTACCAGGTGCTGCGTAGCAAATAGGCCACTGCAGATGATGCGCTAACATCATTTACAAGTGGCCGTATAAGATCAGCTGAAATAAAAAGCTTCGCACGTTTAGGAGCTGCCGCGTCTAACTGCTGCTCCTATCCTAGCACTACTGCTAACCTTATGGTATAACGGTAAAAATACCAAAAGGTTCGAATATCCCATTCATAAGTTGTTGTAATGCCAAAAAATCAAAAAAATGGCTACACAAAAAACTAAAGGGACTTTATGGTACTATCTTCTGCTAAATCCTTTAATTAAGAATGCAGAAGAGTACAGGCCAGAGTAAGCGCAACAGATGTTTACGATGTAAACCGTATTGCAGCCGAAATGCAGAAATACAATAGCACGGCTACCATTGCCGATATTAAAGCGGTAATGGAAATTCTCTTCTTTGTGGTGTTCGATAAGGTGGCCAACGGATGTAATGTACGTTTGCCTATTGTTAACATTCGGCCTTCTATTACTGGACGTTTCACTAGTCCTGTCGACTCGTTTGATTCTAACCGTCATGCTATTAACGTAAAAGTTACTGCAGGCGAGATGCTCAACAGCAGCATCACCAATCTTCAAGTTTCCAGGTACGATTCGGTAGAAAGAGCACCTATTCTTAAGCAATTTATTAACTGTTTTACCGACAGTTCGGCTGGGTACAATGCCGGATTTATCGGTAAGGTGATGGGGAGTGAGCTTAAGTTTGATACAACCAATTCCGACGAAGGACTTTTCTTTGTAAACATTGAGAGTGGAGCAGAGGTGAAGGTTCAGCATTTTGGTAAAATAACCAACGCTGAACTTATGTTTACCCTTCCTGTTTTAACTCAGGGCGAATTCGTTATGGAGGTACGTAAAGCTTACTGTTCCGATAAGGAGATCCGAAAGGGTGCCCTAAAAAAGACAATCACCATTGAGTAACCTTCCTTTTTTGTTGACGAATGCCCTGACCTCGGTTGGGGCATTCTCTATTTTGCAATACGAAGAGGCTGAGTGAGATGTAGTGAGTAGTGAGTAGGGAATAGTGAAGGGTGACAAGAATTTTCCATTATTCATCCTTTCATTTTTCACCTTCCTTCAGCCACAAAGCGTTATTAGTGAAATTCGTGAAAATTTGTGGAATGAAAAAATTTCATTCTTTCATATTTTCATTTTTCATTAAACTAAAAGGTAGTATTTGCTTATGCTGAATTTCTCTCTTAAACCATAACCCAAAAACAGGATCTACAAGGGTTACCTTTTGAGAACTTACATCAACAATCTCTTTATCTGCTAACGCCTTCTTAATTCGGGTAACATTGGGCGATGTACCAAAGTTATACTTTGCTATTACATCCTTTTTGGTGAACTCCGAGCTTAAGCCATCGCATACCGCTCTTAGGAAGTTTAGCTGATAGCCTGTTAGGTATTCCACATCGCGCTGAAAGAGCATCGAATTTTGATTTAGCAAATCGTCTAAACCTAAGCAGAAGCTCTCGTTGTCAACCCTATTTTCGGATCTCAGCCAGATTAACCAGGAGAGCTGCTGAACGTACGAGGAGTGGTTATCTACCATTTCGCAGATCAACCGAGCGTAGCTCTCGTCTATTTCTTTTCCGCTACTCGAAAATCTACCTACGATATAATCTACCCAGCTATCTGTGCTAATCTTTGGCAGGTACAGCACATCTCCGAATTTGTAGAATGGTAAGCTTCTTTTCTCGAAAAGCAAGCTCATAAGGTGCTTTTTGCTCCCAAACAGGCAGTAGGAAACCGCAGTCTGATGTTGCCAAACGCTTCGTAGCCTTTTCTGAAAAGTTACAGGTTCTTCGAAATCCATCACCTGCTGAAACTCGTCAATACAAACAACTACCCGAACCCCCTTCTTTAGCGCAATTTTCTCCGGTAACGATAGAATCTCATCTACCGCTTCACGCTTTTCATCGAGCTCTAGCCCTACCGAAAAGTCAACGTTTGGATCGGTTCCCATCGAAATAGTAGGACGTACGCGCGATAGGAAACTTTTGGTGTTTTCTACCCATTCCTCCCATTTCGATGAGGTTTGCTTTATTACCGCGGTTGCAAAGCCATTGTAGAATTCTGCCTCGGTACGATGCGAAAAGACATCTAGAAACACCACTTTTACACCTCGTTCCTCTGCCATCTTACCCACCTTTCGAACCAACGAGGTTTTACCCCAACGACGGGGGGATATCAGCACCGTATTTACGCCGCTCAAAAAGTTGGCCAACAATCTTTTCGCTTCGTCCTGTCGATCCGTAAAGTTACCGCCAGCAGCAGCAACTCCAAACACAAACGGCTTATCCATAAACTTCGGAATTAAGGTATCTACTACAAATATACATATTTTACTAACAATAATGTTTGTAACAATAATGTTTGTAACAATAATGTTTGTAACAAGAATGTTTGTAAAATTTTATAATGCATATACGTTTATTTACAGGTAGTTAGCAAGGAATTGGGACCAGTTACGGGTGACAAGAATCGTGAAGTGTGACGCGTGACAAGAATTTTTTCATTTTTCATTCTCTCATTTTTTCCAGAACACGTTGCATTTTCAACTCGCTATTACGGTAATGTAAGGGAGATATTCTAGCGATTTTGTCGTTTACATTACGGCTATACTAGCCTCAAAATTGTACGAGTTACGGCTTGTCATTCGGGGAGTAAGGCCTAGTGATACGGACTATTATTGCCTAGCATTTATGGTGTATTCAATGGATAAAATAAAAAAGGGTGCCTCCAACGAAGCACCCTAGACTATATGCTGAAAATATTTTATAAGCTCCAGTAGTTAAATTTATCCTTTAAGGTAGGATAAATACCTTTTTTACCATAATAAGTAAGGGACTTACTTTAAAATCCAAAATTAATACCTCCAAAAATTGTGGTCGTTTTTCCCTGCATAAATTTTGGAGTGTACAGGTTTACATCAGCCCCTTTTATATCACTTCTTTCAGCACCAAGGTTGATGTAAAGATCGTTAATAGGCTGATAGGTAATACTGCCTACCACTGCTTTGCGTTGCCAGCGAACTTCGGATATAAACTCCTTACCCCAAGCACCTGCTTTTTTCAGTATGTAATTTGGTCCTTTTCGTACATTAACGAGTTCCATGCTAATTTGAAGGTTGTACAACGGTTTATAGAAAATTTTACCGTATAGTTCATCAGCATTATCTCTTAAATAGTGTCCGAAATTTGAATTGTTGGTTGCAAATGTTTGTTCATCAACCCAGTGATTGTAGGCATAAGGATTAGTTCGGGTATATTCTGATACGAAACCAATGTTATTTATGGGCCAGTTGGTTAAAGAAAAACCGCCTTTTAAGCTAACTTGATTTGATTGTTCCGATTTATTGAACATTCTGGATAAGCCTATTTCATCGATAAAAAGAGTGCTGTATATGCTAAGCCCTTTTATTGGTCGTAACTTTATATCTAAGAACATTTGCGAGTTCTGATCGGTATTATCAGTAAGATTACTATACCAGTGATCTACTGCCTTAAAAAACATTATTGGAATAAAATAGGGTAATTGGGGTGTTCTGTAGCTGTAAATAACTGAGCTACCTATCGAAAAATCTATCCATTTAGTAGGACGTATTGTAGCCATATTGGCAGCCACATATTTACCGCAATATTCCCATCTAGGTTTATAGTTGCTTTTTGATATAGTAGATGAGTCTATTACATTAGAAACCAACCATCCATGAAAGTAGCTGAAATCAAGCCATTTTGTAGGTGATACTCTTAACTTAATCATGGCAAAAGAAGGGCTATGACCCGAGAAAATATTGGTACCGTTGTAGCCGCTACCCCACTCTACATTCTCTTTGACTAGAGAAATAGAGCCCCATTTCCAGCTATAGGATATGCCTCCATTTATTTCGTTGAATTCTATGGAACTATCAGCTTTGTTATACTTTACTACTGCTCCTCTTTGTTGAGTAAGGTAGCTACTTTTTCGTAATGCGCTACTTTCGTAGCTATCCCTAAGGTTTACATAGTAGCTCCAACCTTTACCAATGGTTCCATAAACTTCAGCACCCGAATAGCGTCCATAAACCCTATCGTTGCTATTTTTATATCCATATACGCCTAGAATGGGGTTTATGGTTACAGAAAAGTTAGTATCGCGATAGTAGAATACATCAAATCTTTTTTTCTTTGGCTTATAACCATCAATATCCTTATAGTAATCATTAAGATAAAATTCTAACTCCTTTATTTGACGGTTTGTTAAGCTGCTTTTTTTGTTATTTGCCTGTAAAAGCCACTCTCCTACTTGTTTGCGTGAGTATGGTTTTATTATGGTATTTGCATCAATAATACGGGAAATAGTAAGCTCATCAATAAAATCATATATACCTTTATTTTCGATACTTATAGCTATATCTTGACCGTAGGATGCTGATAAGGAAAAGAGTGATACTATAAAAGCAAGTAAAAGTCGATTCATTAAATTGCTGCTTTTTATTGGATATTATTTTGCTAATCTAGCTGATTAATTTGTATTTATATATGAATTAGTGAATTGTTTAAGTGTATGCGTTAACTTAGAAGTACAGATTCAAGTTGCTCCTGTTTTACCTCTATATCGAGGGATTCATATATGGAGTTATTGCTTTTATACTCAGGGACAATCTCCTTCATTAGCCGTACCACCTCTATTTTATTACCATTGTTGGCTTCTGCTATTAGGTTGCTTACTAAATGGCTAACTTTTTCGTATGGCATGGTATTTACCTTGGCAATCATTATTTTTTCGTTGTAGGTTGGTTGCGTATTTTCGCTTGAGGTAAGTAGCTCCTCGTAAAGCTTTTCGCCTGGACGCAACCCTGTTTCTACAATTTTAATGTCAGTATCAGGCTTTAATCCCGATAGCTTAACCATTCTAACCGCTAAATCATAAATTTTTACCGGTCTACCCATATCAAAAACAAATACCTCTCCTCCATTACCCATACTTCCCGCCTCTAGCACAAGGCTACATGCTTCTGGGATGGTCATAAAGTAGCGGATAATATCGCGATGGGTTATGGTTATGGGGCCACCTTTGGCTATTTGTTTCTTAAAAATGGGGACTACCGACCCATTAGATCCAAGAACGTTGCCAAAACGGGTGGTAACCATTTTAGTATTACCTCCTTGTTGGAGGTGATTTGTGAATAGCGCATTAACATACTGTTCGGCAATGCGTTTGGATGCTCCCATAACGTTGGTTGGATTCACAGCCTTATCGGTTGACACCATTACCATTTTTTTTACCGAATGCTTTACACACAAATCGGCTACATTTTTCGATCCTAAGACGTTGGCAAGTATAGCTTCTTCGGGATAATCTTCCATTAGAGGAACATGCTTATAGGCAGCAGCATGGAATACTATATCTGGTTGGTATTCTTCAAAAGCTCTTTCTAACTTTTTGATATTGCGTACGTCACCAATTATACAAGTCAGGTTGGTGTTTGGATATTTTTCTGCAATCTCGAGACTTATGCTGTGTAAAGGAGATTCTGCCGAATCGAAAATTACGACATCGCACTTATACTTACAAAGCTGGCGTACAATTTCACTTCCAATAGAACCTGCGCCACCCGTAACCATCACTGTACGATGGTAGAAGAGCGTTTCTAATGGTTTGGTGTCTCGTTCTATCACATCCCTATTTAAAAGATCTTCTATTTGAATGCGATGTACGTTGCTGCTAAAGTTTACATTTCCGTCAAACGAAGATATTTCGGATACCATCATATCAACGTCGTTGTTAAGGCAATCTTCGCTTAGGCCATTTAACGTTGCCAGATCATTTCGGAGTATGAGTAGGGTTTTTGTCTTGTACTTACTTGCAATATAACCGATATTGTTGTTGTAGGAAATTACAGGAACGTTAGAAATTCTCATCCCATTCATTTTGCCTGTTTTATCTAGCAGCACTACAGGTATGTAGCTGCTTCGGCTATCAGCAAGCATAAGCTTTACAAAATCAGCATGTCCTTCGTTATTGAAAAGTATAATTGTACGTTTTTGGGTATCCTTTTTATTTTGCCAGTAGCTGTAGGTAAATCTGACTGCCTTACGAAAAGTAAAAAGTAGCGTAAAGGTACAGAAGACCCAAAAAACGATTACCCCTTCGTTTGATTGGAAATTCTCTTCTACAAGCTTTAGCTTGATGTTGAAAAGGTAGAAGGTTACTCCTCCAAAAATAACCATTACAACAAGGCGCAGAGTGTCGTAAACGCCAGAAAAGCGAATTATACCAGAAAATGTTTGGAATAGTAAAGTTGCAAGAATAAATATTCCAATGTAAAGTAGTGATAGGTACTGAAACGTTGGGTTAGTATTAAAATCGAGCATTATACTCTGCCATAAAAAAGTAGCCGTGAAAAAAGAGGCTGCAATTAATGTGCAATCTACTATAAATACAGCCCATTTGGGCATGTAATTATTGCTAATAACCCTAGTAAGCCATTTGGCTACTTTTTGATTTAAACTTTCATCCATAATATTCCCTTAGTTAAATATCCAACAGCAGCAGAATCTTACTATTTTATGCTAAATTCCCTATATAAATACAAGCGACATGTAGCTACAATTTATTCAAAATGATGCTAATAACCCTATTTTGCTCCTCGTTAGTCATGTTGCTACCTGATGGTAGGCACAGGCCGTTTTCAAATAGTTTTTCTGATGTGCCGTTACCATAAAAAGGACAATCGGCAAATACAGGTTGCATGTGCATAGGTTTCCAGAGTGGGCGGCTCTCTATATTTTCTTCTTGAAGTGCAAGTCTGATATCTTCTCGTGTGACACCACATTTTTCAGCGTCAATTTGTATGGCTGTAAGCCAGTGATTTGAAAAGAATTTCTCGTTTGGCTCGCTAAGAAACTCGATAGCAGTGTCCTTAAAAGCTTCCCTATAGATAGCATTAATTTTCCTACGTAGAGCAACTCTATCATTTAGAACCAGCATTTGTCCTCTTCCAATACCAGCAACAATATTACTCATGCGGTAGTTGTAGCCAATTTGGGTATGCTCGTAATGAGGAGCATTGTCGCGCGCTTGCGTAGATAGGAAACGCGCTTGCTTAATATATGACTCTGAATTTGATACGAGCGCTCCTCCTCCTGATGTGGTGATTATTTTGTTGCCATTAAATGAAAGTACTCCCATTACTCCAAATGTGCCACAGCCCTCTCCTTTGTATGTGGATCCCAAAGCTTCTGCGGCATCTTCAATAACTGGAATTTGGTACCTATTGGCAACAGCCATCACTTCGTCAACTTTGTAGGGCATACCGTAGAGATGTACGGCTATTATAGCTTTTGGTTTTTTGCCGGTAACTTTGATTCTATCTTCGATGGCTCTCTCTAGCTGGACTGGACAAATATTCCAAGTCTCCCGATCACTATCTACAAATATGGGTTTTGCGCCCAAGTAGGTAATTGGATTTGCAGAAGCAGAAAAGGTCATGCTTTGGCAGATTACCTCGTCACCTGTTTTTACGTTTAACATAATCATTGCAAGATGAAGCGCAGCTGTACCTGCGCTCAATGCTGCTACATGAATAGTTTGCTTATTGTCACTATTATTTGAGGCAATATTGCTATTGGATAGATATTTAGATAGGTCTTCCTCAAAGCCATCAACATTGGCACCTAGCGGAGCTACCCAGTTGGTGTCAAAAGCCTCCTTTACAAATTCCATTTCCCTTCCTCCCATATGGGGAGATGACAGCCAAATCTTACTCTTCATTGTTTATATTTTTTAGCCACGATTTTAAGGATTTTGGATATCCATAACTTTACAAGTCTCTTAAAAGTTATTGTAGATATATGTAAATCCGTAGCCTATGCGTGGACTACTATTTTAGAATCTTAATAACACGTGCTGGGTTTCCAATAACTAGCGCATAGTCTGGTACATCTCTAACAACAACAGCTCCGGCAGCAACTAGCGCCCATTTACCTATTCTTTTACCAGGTACTACTACAGCACCTGCTCCCACCTGAGCACCTTCGCATACGGTTACGTTGCCACAAAGTGTAGCGTTGGGCGAAATATGTACGTAGTTTTCGATGGTACAGTCGTGATCGATAGATGCAGAGGTATTTATGATGCAATGATTACCAACTAAAACAGATGACTGTACAATGGCACCATGCATTATAACAGTACCATTTCCGATATTTGCATCATCGGATAGTATAGCAGATGGATGAATAGCAGTTCCGTAGTCAATATTCTGAAAATCTTCTGCAATACGCTTTCGTATCGAATTATTGCCAATAGATATTATAAGAGAATCAATCGCTTTTTTGTAATCTTTTAAAGCACCTAAAAAAGGATAACCTTTTAAATCAGTACAGTTCGGATTGTCGTCAAATAATCCATCAATAGTTACACCTTGAGCTTTCAGTATATCAATAATTACTTTAGCATGACCACTTGCTCCTAGTAGAAACATATATTTATTTTTTTGTAATCTGTAAATCAAATCGCTCCATAGTTGCTGATGTAGCGGAGCTAATCCCTTCCCGTTTGAATATCTTAATGATGGTAAGCCAAAATATTTTAACGTCTAAAGCAAAAGAGAGGTTATCTACATACCAAACATCGTACTCGAACTTCTTTTCCCACGAGATTGTATTTCTACCATTTACCTGAGCCCATCCTGTAATACCAGGTCGAACATCATGTCTACGAGCTTGTTCAGGGGTGTAATGGGCTAAATACTCTGGAAGTAAAGGGCGTGGCCCTATGAGGCTCATATCCCCTTTTAGGACGTTGATAAGCTGAGGTAACTCATCTATTGATAGCTTTCTAACAAAGAGTCCAACTTTCGTTAATCTTTTTTCATCAGATAGTAACTGACCATCGGCATTTTGTTTGTCGTTCATGGTTTTGAATTTGATGATACGAAATAGTTTGCCGTTTTTTCCCGACCGTTGCTGTATAAATAGTAGCTCTCCCCTGTTTGTAATAAGCAGGGCTAGTACTGTCGATATTGTAATGGGTAACGATAGGAGAATGCCTGTTAGTGATACTAGAAGGTCTATTAACCTTTTTGAGGTATGGTTGTACATTTTTTTTCTAAAGTTTGGTACTCCCTTAAAAGTGCTTCCCAAAGAAGTTTTTGATCAAATCGTGTCTCTATCATATTGCGTGCGACTTTAGACATTCTGCTCCTCTTGTCGCTGTTTTCGAGCAATTCTATCATTGCTAAGTACAGGGTTTCTGTGTTTTTTGAAGGGATTATTATCCCATTTATGCCGTTGTTTATAATTTCGTTACAGCCGTTTATATCTGTTACTATGCAGGGTAGCTCCATTGCTCCAGCCTGTAGGACTACGTTGGGGAATCCTTCCCGGTAGCTAGGAAAAACAAAAATGTCAGAAGAATTCAGATATGGCCTAATATCTTCTTGAAAACCAACTTGTAGTATAGATTTATTAAAATTCAATAATTGGTAGCTTTCTTGTTGGAGTGGATCTAGGTCGTTTTCAAAAGATCCAACTAAAAGAAGTTTTGAGTTGGGATGATTGTTGTTTAGAATGTGGAAAGCTTGAATGAGTTCGTTTATACCTTTATCTCCAACTAATCTTCCAACGAAGCAGAATACCACGTCGTTATCATTAATATTTAATTTTTTACGGTAATTTTCACTATATTCTTTTTTTGAAAAATATTCTAAATCAATACCATTTATACTTCCGTTTAGTATAGTATGGAGAGGTTTTTTGGTAATAGCATTATGAATAAGTTTCTCTTTTACGCCGTTGCCTTCTGGAATTACTTTTGTTGCAAAGTAGCAGCTTAGTCTCTCCATATTCACAAGAACCCATCGCAGCATTCCAGTACAGCCTTCAAATCTTAGACCTGTTACCGAATAGTAGCGGTGAGGTACGTTTGCCAACCAAGCAGCAAGCATTGATAACATGCTCGATTTAGGTGTAAAACTATGAACTAAATCAGGCTTTTCTTTTTTAAAAAAAAGATATAATTTGTAGAGGGAAAAAAGATCATTTAAAATGCTAATTTCTCTCTTTATTTCAATTCCAACAACTCTGATATTTTCCCTTTCAGCAACTTTGTCGAGTAACTCTCCGGGAGAAGAAATAGCTGTGATATTGAAATGTTTAGAAAGATACTTCAACTGCCCTTTGAGGAGTAAGTAGAGAGAAATAGGAACGGTTGTTATTCTTATTATTTTCATTTTATATTAAATCGAAAATTTTTTTGCAAGTTTGATCCCAAGTGTATTCATTTTTGCAAATTTCAAAGTTTACCGCGCCACTTTCAAGTATTTTGCTTGGATTTGATCTCCATTTTTTAAATACCTCCTCAATGCTATTTGAGTCATTGTATGATATGTAGTAAAAGTTTGATGATATTTTTTCTAAGTTTCCAATACCATCGACATTTGTTGCTAAAATAGCTTTCCCTAGACCTATGAATTCAAATAACTTAAGAGGAGAACCTAGTGGCATGTTTTCATCACCAGGTCTGCACAAAAATCCAACGTGGCTATTTTTTATTATTTCAATACTTTCTGCATGGGAAACCCATCCCATAATTTTTATATTGTTAATAGAGTTATTTTTAATAAATAATTCTATATTATGCTGTTGATCGCCATTTCCAACAACATAAAAATCAATATTATACTTTTTGAGCAGCGAATGAGATGCAACTATAAATTCATATACACCTTGCCATTTGGCAAGATGCCCAACAAAAACAAGTTTGATAGTATCATTCTTACATAAATTGGATTTAGAAGTATTTTGAATAATATTTTTATCTATACCATTAGGAATTACAACTAATTTATTTCGATTTATATTGTATTTGTTAACGTAGTAGTCAGCAATTCCTTTTGAAACAGCAATATTTTTATCTGCGATTTTTGAATAAAATTTTTCTAAGTATCTAGAAATGTATTTTAGTAGTTTGATATTTGTTTCTAGTTCAGAAATTCCATTAATTTCTTTTATGACTTTAATGCGTAGAATTCGGGCTATAATAGGCTGCAATAAAGTTGTATAATGAGGTCTATAGTAGAGTATAGTTGTATTTTTATAATAAAATTTTTCTTTAAATAGTTGAAAAGATGCAAACAATTCAAAAAGTAGTAAGTTTAAAATCCAAATTCCTGTATTTGGTCCAATTAAGATACGATTATTATCTTTATAAAAGGTATTAATATTATTATTGCCAGGAATAATAAGTTTAAGAAAAGGTTTTAGAACTTCTGAATTGTAAATACCTTGAACATGTGTATGAGGACCTCCGCCTCGTTTTGTATTAAATGCACATGAATATAAAACTACCATAAAAGAATAAAGCAAAAATAGTAAACAAATGGAGAAAGAAGTAGCGGGTTTCCAAAACTACTTAGCATGATTATTAAAAAGCATAATTTTCTAATTTTACTAAAATTATTAGCATATTTATTTTCATAAAACATAAAAAATATAGATATTGAAAATAGGAGAAATATTATTCCATATTGTGCAAAAAAATCGAACCAAAATGAATGACCTCCCACTAAATCATACTTTCTGTAGTCTTGTGGTCCAACCCCCATTATCGGATTTTTTTTAAATGTGTTTATGCTATTTATTGTAAGCTTTCCTCTTTCTGTTTCATCCCCTTCAATTAGCCCTTTATTTGAGACGCCATTAGTCATTCGTTCAAATTTTTCGATCACATACATAAATGTTTCATTTTTACTTATGCTATTAAAAGAAGTAACAGTAGCAATTGAGATAATTGTTATTATTGTTAGTATTTTTAGTCCATTTTTTTTAATGTTATATGTTGCATAAATTAGCATTATAAGAAGTAGGTTGAGAAAAGCAGCAAAGTAGGTACTCATAAGAACAACAATCAAAATGACCACTACTGATGAAAATATAATTAATTTTTTAAAAAGAGAATTTTCTCTGATTTTTATAAATTCGAGTATAAATGGCACTAAAACAGCTTGCAGCATATAATAAGAGTAGTTACAGATACCAGATAACCTTGCAAATGTTATTTCCTCATCAGTTGCTTCTCCAGACGTAATTCGTCGGCTAATCCATACATTATCATCAAAAAGATTTGGGAGAGAAATTATGCAGTTTGCTAGATTTATTATAATAAAAAACCAAGTTATATTTTTTTTTAAGTTTGGGGTTAGTTGTGATGTTATTCCTATAAAATACATTCCTATAAAACTGCAGAAAAAAAAGATATGGCCTAATTTGACATTTGTATCACTAAATATTATATTTATTAAAGCAATTATAAAAAATATAAGATATAAAAATATTGATTTTGAATGTTTTTTTAAAATTATTAATAATGCATTAGGGTGCTTTATAGAGGTCAATAATGTTATAAAAACAATTATTGCTGCAACTATGTAGCCAATGTAAGTTGATAGTAAAAAATAGGGTGTACAGCAAACAATAGCAAGTAGTAAGTGGGAAAATAAAATAACCCTATTAGTCATTGTAGCAGTAAAGATTTTTCCAACTGTGAATACTTACATTCCAATGACAGAGCTCAAATACTGCTTTGTGGTTGATTTTTTGTTGTTCAGAAGATAGTGTACAACTACTCAAGGTGTGTTCCAGTTCATTTGAGAGTTTATCTAATGAGTTTATTTCGAAGTAGGTAGCACCCTTATCTTTTAATATATTGTAGTTTAACCAAGCACCTGTTATGACAGAGTTTCCACAGTATATATGTTCTGTCATAGTTGCGCTGAATTGATCTGTGTTTTGCAGTTGAATGAAAATGTCGGTAGCAATTGTGTATTTGCTGAATTCGATCATAGAGAGTAAGTTTGGTAGTATTAAGTAATTCAACTGTGTACATTGCAGAATGGAGGATATTTTACTTATTCGTTCAGTTGGTCCATAAGTTAGGGGGAATATAAAGATGTAGCGACTAATCACAGTACTATCAATTTTTTGAAGAGCATTTATTATTGCCTCATGGTTTTGGTTAGCACTTCTGTTGTATCCTACCATAATAGTTTTTTTATCTAACGGAATTTCGAGTAATTTTTTGTAATTATTTTTATCTCCTTTTTTAAGGAGTGTATCTATATTGTCTATATTTCTTAAACCAAATCTTGTAATTCTAATTTTATGACTATTAAGCCCTTTTTCTACAAGAACATTTTTTAAATTATCATTGGTAATTGACACAATATCAACTTTTTTCCAAAATAATATTTTGAGATATATCTCAATTTTTTTAGCATGGTAAAAATCACTACCCCAAATGGTACTTACTATTTTAATCTTATATAGTCGGCAGAAGGGTATAAGAAAGATATAAAAACTGTATGTAAAATGGAAGTGAATAATATTATATTTTCTTCCTTTTAAAATAATAAGTAGCAGTATATATATATAGTAAGTAAAAAAGGGATGGATTATTTTTTTTATCCATTTAGGAAAGTAAGTAGATATATTATAGGATCTACTTATGCTATTGTAACTTTTTTCTACCGATGTGTAGGAGCAGTAGTCTATATTAATATTATTAAATTCTTTATTAGAATATAAGTCCTTTAATAATATATGATTACAATCACCTATTACTAAAACATTCATCTTTATTTTATTTTTTTTAGTAGATAAAAACTACTAATTATACCACTAGACCAAACTATGATACTGCTTGAAATTGCCGCACCTTTAATTCCATAATAATAGGTAAATAATACGCTAGATATAATATTTATAATTAAAAATATATAACTCATATTTGCATTAAATCTTGCGAATCCAATGGCGCTTAGTATATTACCAGCTGGTATTCGAAGTAAAAAAGAACCAATCATTCCAACAGTATATATGTTTAGTATTGCTACAGAATTATTGTATATAGAGCCAAATAGTAGTTGAATAATATCGTTGCTAAAAATGAATATCAGTAAACCCAGAACTAGGGATATTGGTACAAAAATTGTTAGATATCGTTTTATATATAATCTAGTAAATCCTTTTTTATTTCCATTTTCGCTTATATGTACAAAATCTGCTAAAAAATAAGTAGATGGTATAAAAAGTAAATTAGTAGGAATTAATGTTCCTATAGTATATATTGCTATTAATGCTGTGTTTTTAACAAAATATCCTACAATAATTATATCTATTACAAGACTAAGTTGGTTAGCAACACTTCCAAAACTAAGATGTCTTCCAAATTTTTCTAATTCTTTTGTTGTACTAGTTTCTATTGTCTTATTTGGTATTCTTCTTATTATTGATGGATCAAATAGCAATAAGGTGATTAATGGTGCAATTACAATTCCTATAATGTATCCAATTCCATTCCAAATATATCCGCATAAAAGTGATAGTATTAAACTTACAATACTAAAAATTACAAGCAGTTTTGCATATCTTTGGTTATTATTGGAAACGCGTATATATGACGAATATACTTCGAAAAAAAAGTACGTTATTATGTAAAAAGCATAAGCTAAAAAGTAATATAAACTTGATTTAACTTCCGAAGAAAAAAATACACTTAATATTGCAAATGTTATAGTTATAAATATAGAAAATTTGAAACCCTTTTTAATTGAAAAAAGATATAGCTTCTTTTTATAGTGTCCATTTTTTTTGTAACTACCATATCTTAAAAGTGCTTGTCCAATACCTAAGCCTACTAATGGCATAAATACTAATATATGGCTTCGCACAAAGTTAATGATGCCGACAACGTTTTGATCTAAAATTCTTACAATTAGGATGGAACCAATAAACGCAAATATTTTAGACAAAAGTGTTGATAGGAATACAGAAAAACCTCCTCTTTTTATAAAATTATTAGAGAGTAACCTTTTTAATAAGATACTCATTTTAATTATTAAAATGTTTATTTATAATTGTTTGTACTATTATAGTGGATGCATCTCCATTACCAAATGGATTTTTTTTACCACTCATACTCGTGTATAGTTCTTTGTAATTTAGCAACTCCGATGTTTCTTTAATAATTGAATTGGTACAGGAGCCAACTAGTTTTACTACGCCGGCTTCGAGTGCTTCTGGTCTTTCGGTGGTGTCACGCATCACTAAAACGGGTTTGCCTAAACCAGGAGCTTCTTCTTGAATACCACCACTATCTGTTAATATTAAGTAGGATAAGTTCATGAGATACACGAAGGGTAAGTATTCAAGCGGATCTATAAAAAAGATGTTTGAATATTCATGTTGTTTTTCTCCAAATATTTCGGCAATTGGTTTTCTTACGTTTGGATTTAGGTGCATCGGGTAAACAAAATCTACTTTTGGGAATATTTCTGCTAATTTTTTTATAGCTTCACATATACTCAAAAATCCTGTTCCAAAATTTTCTCTTCTATGACCAGTAATGAGTACCATTTTGCGATTTCCGTTAATCCATTTGGTAAATTTTGATTCGTTTATTCCTGACTTAATCAGTTGTAATTCAATATTTTTTTCTAGGGAACTATTTCTATTAATTTTATCAAGAACATATATAAGAGCATCAATAACTGTATTTCCAGTTACAGATATTTTTGAAGGGTCTATCCCTTCGTTTATAAGATTTTGCTTGGATTTTTCGGTTGGGGCAAAGTGGAAAGTTGCTATTCTACTAGTTATTTGTCGGTTAACCTCTTCCGGCCAAGGGCTATAGATGTTGTGAGTCCTTAGACCTGCTTCTATATGACCAACAGGTATTTGCTGGTAGAATGCCGCAAGTGCAGCAGCGGTAGAAGAGGAGGTGTCTCCGTGTACTAGAACTAGATTTGGTTTAGCATCATTTAAAACATCTCGCATTCCAGTAAGCACTAGGCTTGTAACATCATACAAATCTTGCCCTTGCTTCATTATATTTAAGTCGTAATCGGGCTTGATTTCGAATAGGTTAAGAACCTGATCGAGCATTTCTCGGTGTTGCCCTGTTACGCAAACTATGGTTTTTAATTCACTGCTTTTTTGTAGTTCCTTAATAAGCGGAGCCATTTTTATTGCTTCGGGTCTAGTTCCGAAAACAAGCATAACTTTTTTCATTACATTAGTTGTTAAAAACTCCACAGAAATCAATAATTAAGGTGTCTGCTTTAGGTTTAAGAGTTTTGAATTGGTTGTGAGCAACAAGAAATACAACTATATCTGCTGTTTCGTAAGCTGTCTGATAGTTAGTTAGTTTGAACACCTTGTGTTCTTTCACGTTAGGTTCTACAATCATAATTTCGTCATTGTTGAACCTTTGCATTATTTTTTGAGCAATATACTTTGCAGGACTTTCTCTAAGATCGTCGATATTGGGTTTAAACGCAAGTCCCATTATAGCGACTTTAGGTTCTCTACCATGCTGCAGTTTATATTCTAGCATAGAAGAGCATACTTTTTCTGCACACCAAAATGCTTTATAGTTGTTTATTTCTCTAGCAGTACTTATCAGCCTAGATTCCAATGGATAATCAGACGTAATAAAGTATGGGTCAACAGCAATGCAATGTCCACCAACACCAGATCCTGGTTGCAATATATTTACTCGTGGGTGCTTATTTGCCAACTTTATCAGCTCCCAAACGTCTATGCCAGCCTTGCTACAGATAAGTGATAATTCGTTGGCAAAGGCAATTTGTACATCCCTGGATGAATTTTCCGTTAGTTTGCACATTTCGGCTGTTTTGGCGTTAGTTTTATGTAGGTTCCCTTCTACAAACTTTGCATAAAATTCAACAGCCTTATTAGTAGATTCTTCATTGATACCACCAATAACACGATCGTTATTAACTAGTTCATGCAGGATATTGCCAGGAAGAACACGCTCGGGACAGTAGGCTATGAATAGTTTATCATTAAGTTCAGGGCGTTCGCTAAATATTAAATTAGCCACCTTTTCGGTTGTTCCGACTGGTGATGTTGATTCTATGATGAAGAGGTTTCCTTCCTTTAATAAAGGTAAAACAGATCTTGTGGCTGCTTCTATAAAGGATGTATCGGGTTCATGGTTTCCCTTAAAAGGAGTAGGGACTACTACCACAAAAGTATCGCTCTCTTCTGGTTTTGTGGAGGCTCTAAGGAATCCATTTTTTACGACATCTTTAACCAATAGGTCTAAATCTGGCTCTATAATGTGGATTAGTCCTTTGTTAATAGTTTGAACAACGTCTGGGTTTATGTCTACGCCAACAACGTGATGTCCCTTGCCTGCAAGAGTTGCAGCAGTTGGTAGCCCTATATACCCAAGGCCTAAGAATAACGATTTCATTTGTAAACTGTAAAAGTGTTCGATAATAGGATAGAGATTAAGAAGTAGTAAATAAAATTACAATCTCTTACCTGTGCCCATGTCTAAGTTTTTTATGGTTGATTGGCTGGTTAATGCACTAATTTTAAAATCATTACTTGAAATAGGAATACGAGCAGGTGTTAAAGGAAAGTTCAAGGTGGTTTTGAAACCGGATCCTGAGTTTACAATCAAAACAGAGCGTAAATCGTACGTCCATAAATCTATAGTTGAGTACAGTTCTGGTTGTGTTACTAAATTATAGGGTGTAACAATCTTAACTGTAGGCCTTATCATATAGCCATATCCTTTGTCAGTAACAATGAGTTGTGTTAGTTGGTTTTTTTCCAATACAGGGGTAATTTGTGCAGTTCTTTTAGATGTAACTAGCGCAGCTTTGATATAAGAAGTGGTTGTACTGTAGCCTTTCCCTTTGTTGATAATCGTTACGCCCTCTACTTCTCCTGTTGTAGCGTTCCAAACCGCATCTAAAATGGCACCTTCGCCAGTATTTCTAATGTTTACAAATGGCTTGTGCGTATATTTTCCTTTTTTTGTCACGTTAATGGAGGTAACTCCTCCTTCAGCATCGGTTTCAAAGCTAAAGGAAGCCTCACTTAAAATGTAACCAACTAGCGCTGTAGGCTCATCAACTTTCACATATATAGGTTTAACGTCGGGTATTGGACTAGGCTCTGTATTGCTACTAAATATAATGGGTACCGTATATTCTCCAGGTTTAAAAGAACCGTCAACGGGGTCGTTTTCCAAATATAACTTTTGGTTAGTTTGGTAGTCGGCAACGCTTAGCTTAATGGGTAACCCATTAAGCGCTGCTGGTACTTGCAGCGTATAGTTTCCTTGCGCATCTGTTTGAGTCGATATTGTTGCATCTTGGAAAGCAAATTTTATTATTCTACCGGCATTGGAGTTGGTTGTTCCCTGTGTTGGGGTGATATATCTGCTTACGAAATCAGGGTCATCTACATCCACTTTGGCGGTAACTGTAACGTTTGGTGCAGGTTCTGGAACTGTGTTGGTGAGATCTAGTTCGGCTGTAACTTTTCCGGTGATGGTGGCTGCTCCTGGTGCCGCTATTGGGAACATGGGTACCATCGTGCTAGCATATCTAACGGTATTCACCATTTGTCCTTGGGATAGGTTTATTAGGTTGTCTGCCGGTGTTAAATCAGCAACGTAGTCAACCTCAGCATGATCTTTTAACTTTACATTTACTGCGGCGGTTCCTATTCTCATATCAGGGAAGATGGCAAAACCATTGGCATCGGTAATGGCGGTGTATACCTTGTTGTTTTGGTATATGGTTACATTAGCATTTTCTATGCTCATCTTCGATTTTAGTATAGATGAGTTAGCTGTAGAAACAATTTTAACGGTATACTTGATTACTCCTCCTCTTTTAAGTAGAGAATCAGCAGTTGCTAGCTGATTTTTTAAAATTTCTTCTTCTGTAGTATCTTTATTGCAAGATGCTAGTCCAAATCCAACGCTGAGTAAGGTAACGATAACAAAGATTATTCTATTCATAAACAGCTTTTTGATGGTTTTCATGGTAGTTAAAAGCTTTTTTGGGTAATAAGCTACTAAAATATAAAATTAACACACAGTATTAAAATAAATTTAGTGATTGTACTTGTTGGCACTCTTTTTTGATTTTTTCAAACAGCGATTATGCGTTTTATATTTTTTTGTAGGTATAATTGAGGATAATTGTTAGACCTGTTTTATCAGGTATGCTTTATTGCTTGCAACACTAAATTTATAAAATTTAACAAAAGCAAAGCCACATCAATCACAAGTATTCCATTTTAAATGGTTGATTGATAGTGTTTAGTATTAAAAATATAAAAGGGGGATTTTTCGCAACAGCCAGATGCGGTCTAAAATGTCCCTTCCAACCGTGCAAAAGTAAAGGTCTATTTTTAAATTACAAGTTGGTTTAGCTTAATAACTTGATTATAAGTGTTAAAATTAACTTGTTAGGTTTAATGTGGTATTATTTTTTGCTTTAAATTTGCTGTAAAATGCTGTAAGTAGTATTGAGGGGGCCTTTTTTCTAAATTTATTTGTATGGCTATAGTATTTAGTCCACAACTTTGGCTTGTGTTTTGAAAACTTCTGCTTTTACTACCCACCCAAACTGCTCTATTTTAAGCTGAAGCTTGTCTTTACCGAGTTTGGTAACCACTCCTCTTCTACCCTTTAGCACACCGTCCTTTATTTCAACGGTTTGGTTTTCTTCAAAGGAGAATTGATAGCCTTCAGTTTTAGAAAGGAACTTCTTTATATTATCTATTTCCTTATCAGACACCTCTGCAAACTTCCCTTCTATATAAAGATATCTGATAAGTCCTGGTGTATTACGTAGTGATTCGTAGATTTCGTGGGAGTTGGCTTTTACAAATATGTACGAAGTAAAAAGAGGTATTTCTACGATTTTTATTCGATCGCTCCACCTACGAGAAGCCTTGGCAAGGGGTAAAAACACTGTATAACCTTGCTTTAGCAGCTTCTCATAAACCTGTTTTTCTGCTCTTGGGGTGGTGTAGCCAACAAGCCAGCGCTTTGTTAGATCTTTTTGGTCGCTATTTGGTGTCAATACTCTGTTTTTAGTGATGGGACAAAATTAGTTGATTGTTTGCTATTTCTTCTGGAGAAGAATATATTTTGTTGTTAAATGGTGTAGTCCGATTTAAAGGTATTTATATGTTTTTATTGTGACTTTACTACTCTGTAGGATATCATGATGTGCTACTTAATTCATTTTGCTACTTTTGCTTGTTAAATACACTACAAAAATGGCTTTAAAGAAGAAGACGCTGCATGGGTTTGGGTGGAGTTTTGCGGATAATATAGGTAACCAAGGTATTACATTTCTGGTTACGCTCGTTTTAGCAAGGTTGCTTACGCCTGCAGATTTTGGTCTTGTGGCCATGATTGCTGTTTTTACGGCTATTTCTAACACGTTTATAGATAGCGGGTTTACCACTGCGTTAATACGCAAGATGGATTGTACGCAGAAGGATTATAGTACCGTCTTTTATTTTAATTTGGCGGTTGGCTTTATTCTGTTCATAGCGCTCTACTTTGCCGCACCAGCGTTAAGTATTTTTTACAAGCAACCAGAGCTAACAGATATAACTCGAGTTTTGGCTTTTGGCATAATTCTTAGCTCCTTATCCGTAATTCAGCGAACTATACTTACTAAAAGAATAGATTTTAAGCTACAAACGAAAGTTTCCTTGATCTCTTCGGTGCTAAGTGGAGGCGTTGGTGTCGGCATGGCGTTTGGCGGTTTTGGGGTTTGGAGTCTGGTTGGACAGCAGCTTGGGCGACAGCTTTTTCAAAGCTTGCTACTTTGGGTTATGAATCGTTGGCGTCCTTCTTTGGTGTTCAGCGTGGACTCGTTCCGAGAGCTTTTTGGCTTTGGATCAAAAATTCTTGCCTCTTCGCTGCTTGATACTATCTATAAAAATATCAATACGTTGATTATTGGTAAATTCTTTTCGTCGGCCACGTTGGGATACTATGCAAATGCCGATAAGTTTCAGGCTGTTTTTTCTGCAAATCTGACGCAAACAATACAGCGCGTAAGCTATCCAGTCTTATCCTCCATTCAGGACGAATCAGCAAAGTTGAAGCAGGCTTACAGAAAGCTGATTATTAATACGATGATGGGTACATTTGCTTTGATGCTAGGTTTGGCAGCATGCGCAAAATCTGTCATTTTAATATCCATAGGGTATCAATGGGAGCCTGTAGTTCCCTACCTACAGCTTCTTTGCCTATCGGGCATGCTATACCCTCTGCACGCCATCAACCTAAATATTATAAATGTGAAAGGTCGTTCTGATCTCTTTTTGAAGTTAGAAGTTCTTAAGAAGATAATCGCAGTGCCAGTTCTTGTTGTTGGTGTGTTTTGGGGGGTTTATGCGCTTTTAGTAGGCATGGTGGTAACATCTGTAGTATCTTACTTCTTAAATAGCTACTATTCGGCACGCTTGATAGACTATCCTACGCGCGAGCAGCTAGCTGATATTGCTCCGTTGTTGGGTATTTCGACGCTTGTTGGTTTGGTGATGTGGAGCGTTACCTTTCTAAATTGGAATCTTTTTGCAACCTTAGCGGTTCAATTGCTAGTTGGGTTAACTCTCTCATATGTAATATACGACAGACTTAAAGTTACAGAGTTTTTAGAGTTAAAAGCTGTGATTGTTGGTTCTATAAAAAGAATAAGAAATGAACGACGCTAAAAAGAATATAACGGTAACCTCTCCCCTACTTCCTCCTTTAGAGGAGTTTATGCCTTACCTTCAGGATATATGGGAGCGTCATTGGTTGACAAATAATGGGCATTACCACCAGGAGTTAGAACGAGAGCTCTGTGAATATTTGGGGGTTAAGTATATTTCTGTTTTTTCTAATGGAACATTGGCTCTGATTACCGCTTTGCAGGCGCTACGAATTACAGGCGAAGTAATCACAACACCATACAGCTTTGTGGCAACTACACATTCGCTTTGGTGGAATGGTATAAAGCCTGTTTTTGTGGATGTTGAGCCAAAAACATTTAATATCGATCCTGAAAAAATAGAGGCAGCCATAACGCCAAAAACAACGGCCATTATGCCGGTGCACGTGTATGGAAATCCCTGTAATATAGATAAAATTCAGCAGATTGCAGATACCTATGGTTTGAAGGTTATTTACGATGCTGCTCATGCTTTTGGTGTAAAGGAAGGCGGTAAATCGGTTTTAAATTTTGGTGATTTATCGATTTTGAGCTTCCATGCTACTAAGGTTTTTTCTACTATTGAAGGAGGCGCTATCGTATGTCATGACGAAAAGATGAAGCAGCGCATAGACTACCTAAAAAACTTTGGTTTTGCTGATGAGGTAACTGTGGTTGCTCCAGGTATAAATGCAAAGCTAAACGAGGTTCAATCTGCCTTTGGTTTAATGTCTTTAAAGCATGTTGATGCAGCTATCGCAAAGCGTAAAATAATATCAGAGGAATATAGGGCCGGTTTAGCAGGTATCGCTGGCTTATCTTTTATTTCGGAAGTAGATAATGTTCAGCACAACTACTCCTACTTCCCTATTTTTATTGATGCCGAAAAATTTGGAATGGAGCGTGATGAACTTTACTCCGCTCTACAGAAGGATGGAATTTATGGGCGTCGATATTTTTACCCGTTGATTAGTAGTTTTTCCACTTACCGAGGACTTCCTTCTGCTTCTGTTGACAACCTTCCTGTTGCTAACCGTGCAGCAAATCAGGTTATCTGCTTACCGTTGCATCAAAATATTACGGATGAAGAGGTTGACCGAATTATTAAGGCAATTATCAAGAGGTAGCGGCTTATTATATAAAGTTGTCGTCTTTCAAACTTAAAAAATCTGAATGAAGGTTTCCGTTAAAATGCTGACCTACAACCATGAACTTTATGTTGCTCAGGCAATAGAAGGTGTTTTGGCGCAGGTTACTGATTTTCCTGTTGAGCTTATAGTTGGGGATGATGCTTCAAGGGACGCAACTGCAGATATTATACGCGATTATGCATCTCGTTACCCGCAAATAAAGGCGACTTTGAGAACTGCCAATGTGGGGATGGTTGAAAATTTTTTTAGCCTAGACTCTGAGGTTGATGGTGATTTTATTGCTTTTTGCGAAGGCGATGACTACTGGGATGATCCCTATAAGCTCCAAAAGCAGGTGGATTTTTTGTGTAAAAATCGGGATTACGCAATTGTTTATACCAATGTAAGGCAGTATGTTCAGAATGTGGGGTTTAAAAAGGAAATCCCTGCGGCTAGCTATTCTGGTTTTGTTTTGAGGGAGCTACTTAAAGGAGCGTTTATGTCAACGGTTACCGTAATGGTTCGTTCCTCTGCCTATAATGAGGTAAAAGAATCGGTATATCAGGTTATCAGCGAGCGCAGCTTAAGAATGATAGACTATCCTCTTTGGATTGAAATAGCAAGCAAGTATAAGGTGCATCATCTTAATGATTTTACTGCTGTTTATCGAATTTTAGGAGAATCAGCTTCTCATTCAATTGATCCTGAGCGACAGATCAAGTTTATAGAGTCGGTACTCGATGTTATTTCCCACTACTCCAATCAGTTTTCGTTAGCTTATATGGCGGAGCCTGGCATTGCCTCTAAGCTTCTGACTATTTACAGAATTGCGTTGATATATAAGTTACCAGATACTTCGAAGTATCGAAAACAGTTTTTAAAAGCCAAAAGCAGCACTTTGAAGATGAAGGTATATAACTTTATGGCTCGTTTTACTTTAACCGAGAATATTTTAAGGTATTTGCTACGAACTTTTACAAAATAAAAAGGCGGTGTTAACCGCCTTTTTATTTTGTATGTATTAGTTTTCGTAGTATTCGTGGTTATTTTCCTTGTTATACTTATAGCGATATTTGCTATAGTAGGCATGGCTCTTTTTGGAATCGAAATCATTAACAACAAGTGCTAGCTTATTATTAAGGGTGGTATGTAGGTCTTTGCAGTAGTCCACAACATCTTTAGGAGATACTCCTATTCGGGTAACAAATAGCACCAAATCAACATTGTTGAAGATAATCCTAGCGTCTGTAACAATGCCAATAGGAGGCGTATCAATGATTATACAGTCATAAGTTTTGCGGGCAATACTAAAGAACTCATCCATTTTTGGCGATCCTATAAGCTCAGATGGGTTTGGGGGAATAGCACCAGATACGGCTAACCATAGGTTGGTAATATCTGTCGGTTTTATGGCATCCTCAAAAGTGCTCTGATTGCTTAGGTAGCTGCTAATTCCTTTATGGTTAGTTGTTTCAAAAACTGTTTGAATCTTAGGCTTTCTAAGGTCGAGACCTATAAGTAGCGTCTTTTTTCCAGAGGAAGCAAAAATAGCAGCCAAGTTAGTGGCACAAAAAGTCTTACCCTCTCCGCTTATTAGAGATGAAACCATTATTACTTTGCTTTTGTTGTCGTTTAGAACAAAGTTAATATTGGTGCGAAGCGTTCTAAAAGACTCAGAGAGTCGCGATTTTGGACGTTCTTTTACGGGTAGGTCTATTTTGAATGTCGAATGGTCTAAAGTAGCAAGTAACGGAACATTTGATAGCTTTTTGGTGAGATCCTTTATGGCTCGTATTTTATTGTCAAAATAATCCCGTAGAATAATGGTTATTAGTGGAATTAGCAGCCCTAAGATAAAACCTAAAACATAGTTCATTTTTGGCTTTGGCTGCTTAAGAACAGCGTTGATAGGCAGTGCTGGATCAACAATTTTACAATCGGAGATATTGGAAGCTTTGGCTATGGATGCCTCCGATTTTTTTTCTAGCAGGTAGGTGTACATCTTGTCGAGCAAGTCGTATACCTTGGTTTTATTGAAGAGTTGCTGCTCATTAGATGGTAAAAGGGCAATTTTTGATTCTATATTGCCAACCTGCTCGTTGATATCATCGTTAGCCAGCTTATTTGTTGCTAAAAGGCTGTTTACCTTTTCAGTAAGCCCATTTTTTACATTTCTAATTTTACCATCGAGCTGAATTAGAGTCGGGTTATTATCTTTTAAGCTAAGCTTTAGGTTTTGGCGTTCATTACTTAATGTCGAAAGCTCATTTAGTAAGTTAGCCAGCTGTATATCGTTTATCCCTAGCGTATAAGGGGCTACCACATCTGTGTAGCTATCTCTTTTGGCTAGGTAGGTCTTTAAGTAGCTGTAGTAGCGTTTGTTGATATCTATGGTTGCCTTATTTGTTTGGAGCTCCTTCATTTTGTCCAGCAGCATGCTAGACTCTTTGTTTACATCTAAGATGCGGTTTTCTACCCTAAAATTTCGAAGGTTAACTTCTGCCTTTTTTAGAGAATCTCGCATTCCAAAAAGTTGATCATCAATAAAATTGATTGTGTTTTTAGCGATTTGATTCTTCTCTTCAAGGCTTTGAGATATGTACGTTTGAATAAGCTTATTTAGGTAGTCAGCCTCTTGTTCGGCAGATTCTCCTGTCGAGGAAAGGCTTATTAGCGATGCGTTTTTATCAACAAGGTTTATAGTCACTCTTGACTGGTAAAGTTTTGCAAGGCTATTTAAATCGTTTTTGGTAAGGATAAAGGTTCGTCCTATAGCCGCCTCTTTGTTGAAGAAGGAGGTCGGAGTTATCGTGAATCCAAAATTGTTTAGCTTGATAAGCTGCCCAAAGCTGTATGCCTTTTCAGATTCATGGTCATCCGTTTTTACTTCAAACCTGTTTTCGCCTATGAATGTGATGAATATATTTTTTCCTGTTGGGTTAACGCAGGTTGTGTCGTAGGTAATATTAAATGGGAAATCTTTATAAATAACGTTGTGCCTAACCATGCGCTTGCCAAGCAGCTTGTAGGTAGTTTTAAACTCTGGAAGATCTTTTACTGTGTTGAATGCTAGTGTATAAGATTTTAGTATTCCAATTTCGTTTTGAATACTTTTCGTGTTATTTACTAAGCTCAGTTCGCTTAGCAGCGCTTCGGCTCCACTGCTGCTTCTATTCTTATCATCTCTTATAAGTATGGTAGCGTCTACCTGATAAACATTATGGGTCGATTTTGTTAGAATATATGCCAAAGCCATGCATACAACTAGAGAAATCGCAAACCAGTACCAGTAGCGGAGTGTTAGATTTACATATTTCTTAATATCAAGCGTTTCTTCTGCTAGCAGTTGTTCTATTTCCTTTGCGTCCATAATTTATTTTGCCATGAAGTTTAGAAGTAGAACTAACGTAGAGATTGAGCTAAGGAATATCGAGTAGGTTGGGATATTCATTTGGGTTGTTTTTCCTTTTCGAGGATCGACAATTACTACATCGCCAGGGGTTAGGTAGTATCCTTGGTTGGAAAGTATCATTTTTGAGGTTAAGTCTACGGGAATGGTTATGCTTTCACCATTAATATTACGTACAATGGTTACAGCCTTGCGATCTGCAAAATCAGATAAGTCGCCAGCTTGCGCAATGGCTTCGAGGATAGTTAGCTTATCGTGGTAGTTGGTTATAACGGCAGGACGCTTCACCTCTCCTATTACTGTAACCCTAAAACTCATAAGCTTAACAACAACAACGGCATCGTTTACGAATTCCGAGGCTTTTCTTTTTATGTCGGCTGATGCCTGCGAAATACTTTTACCGCCAACCTTTACAAGACCAATAAGGGGAACCTCTACGTATCCAGAGTCGTTAACGGAATAGGTGTTGACGTAAATACCGCTTTCCGAGTTCATTATATTTCCTTGGTTGCCTGTGTTTAGGCTGTTTGAAAAGATGGAGTTCACCTCTTTATTCAAAAGGCTAGATATTTGAATGTAAATTTCATCTTTTGGGGTGATTTTATACTCTTGCGGTTCCATTTTGTAGGAAGGAGCAGGTTTTCCCTGCATGTAAAGCAGCTGGTTGTGCTTATTGCACGAAAAGAGCAGCATCGCTAGAATTAAAATGCCAGCCAATAAATATCCCTTATGCATGTTTTAAAAAATTACGGCGATAAAAATAGCTATTTATAGTATTGGTAGATAGAAAAAAAGAGTAGATGTAGGTACATCCACTCTTTTTTATGTTAATAAATGAGCTATCTAGTTTAATTCGGCCCAAGCAAGCGCGGCTGCTCCAAGTACAGCTGCATTCTTATCGTTGAGTTCAGATAGAAGTACCTTTATTTTATCCTTATAGATAAAGCAGAGGTTCTCTTCCATGTAACGCTTGGTTGGTTCAAGAATGTAATCTCCTGATTTGGCAAGTCCTCCAAAAAGGAAGAAAGCTTCGGGTGTCGAAAATGCTGCAAAATCAGCAAGAGCCATACCTAGGCGTTTTCCTGTTTCTTCGAAAGCCATGAGCGCAATTTGATCGTCCTTTTGAGCTGCTTTGTAGATCTTCTCAGAGGTTACTTCCTCAAAGCTAAGTCCACGAAGCTCGCTAGGTACATTTTCATTGGCTAGAAGATCAAAAACGGTGCGCTTGATACCTGTAGCAGAAACGTAAGTCTCTAGGCATCCACGACGTCCACACCCGCACATGCGGCCGTTACGTTCAAATATTATGTGGCCAAGTTCACCTGCATTGCCATCCAGCCCGTAAACAACCTGGTGGTTAACAACTACGCCGCTTCCTAAACCAGTTCCTAAAGTAATAACAATAAAATCTTTCATCCCTTTAGCGCCGCCGTACACCATCTCTCCTACTGCTGCTGCGTTGGCATCGTTGGTTAGCACCACCAGCTTGTCCTCGCCAAATAGCGATTTGAAGGTGGTAACAACGTTTTGCTTCCCGTTCCAGTTTAGGTTAACGGCATCTTCAATGCATCCGCTATAGTAGTTGCCATTGGGTGCTCCCATCCCAATGCCGTAAATGGCAAACTCATTGCCAAGCTCCTTCATTTTATCGTCTATAGACTTATGAAGAGCTTCTGACCAGTCCTCAAAGTTTTGGTAAGCTTGGGTTGGAATGGATCCTTCTCCATAGATGTTACCATCTTTATCTACAATACCGTATACAGTATTTGTTCCGCCAACATCTATACCAACAACAACATTTTTCATATAATACTTAAGGGTGAATTGGTTATTACAAAAGCGGGGCTAATATACAAAAACTATATACTTGTTTAAGTCGTCGCTATTTTTCGTCAGCTTTTTTTATGACACCATGATTATAAAAGGCTGTTTGTAAAATGATTATGTAAAAGTTTGATGCTTTATAACATCTCCAATTAGGTTGAAAATCATGTTACAAGGGATATTTACGGTGCCTATGCAACATTTTGCAGTAGAGAATAATGGGACCTACTCGACTGTCCCGATTGTACAAACAAGCAGTTACATATTAAAAAGATGCGCTACCATAAAAGAAGGCTCTAAATATTTCGCTACTTTTGAAATCCAAAATAGAAAGCAATGTCGATTGTAGTTGAAGGAATTACCAAGCATTATGATACGCAAGTTGCGCTGAATGGCATTTCGTTTACCATACCTTCCAAGCAGGTTGTTGGTTTTTTGGGACCCAACGGTGCTGGAAAATCAACCATGATGAAGATACTAACAGGCTATATTCCTGCAACCTCGGGCATTGCCTTGGTTGATGGATTTGATGTAGCTTTAAATCCGATTGAGGCGAAGCAAGTAATCGGGTATCTTCCGGAGAATAACCCTTTATACTACGATTTTTATGTAAAGGAGTATTTGGAGTTTGTGGGTAACATATACAAGGTACCAAATTTAAAGACCAGAGTTGCTGAGGTTGTTGATATGACGGGGATTGGCGACGAACAGCGAAAGAAAATAGGGTCACTATCAAAAGGGTATAAGCAGCGTGTTGGCTTGGCACAGGCGCTTATTCACGATCCTTCGGTTTTAATACTGGATGAGCCTACTTCTGGGTTAGATCCCAACCAAATTGTGGAAATTCGTTCACTTATTGAGCAAATAGGAAGAGAAAAGACGGTGATGCTTTCCACCCATATAATGCAGGAGGTGGAGGCTATATGCCAAAATATCATTATAATAGATAAAGGTAATATTGTAGCCAACGGGCCGACTAAGGAAATTGCAGGATTGGCACAAGATTCGAAGGAGGTTGTGGTGGAGTTTACCGCGAGCCTCTCTGTGGAGCAAGTAGCATTAATGTCTGCTTTTGGAAAAGTTGCCAACCCACAAGAAAATGTTTATATTGTCAACTATTCTGATAATGTAGATATTAGAACGAAGCTATTTAACTTCGCAGTCGAAAATGGGCTGGTTATAGTGCAGCTACAGCAGCGCGAGGCGCATTTAGAAAATGTATTCCGCACTCTTACCGGCAATAAACAGGAGTAGAAAGTAAAGTAACATAATATGGAAGATCAAAGTCAAGTAAAGAAAACCAGTAAGGTTTTAATAGGAGTAATTGCAGCCCTATCGGTTGTGGTTCTAGTATTGGGTGGCATGTACCTTAAGCAGGTTAATAGCTCAAAATCAATTCAGGAGCAGCTAACACAGGAGAAGGATTCCATTCAGGCTAACCTTCAAAATATGGCTTCGGAGTATAAGCAGCTAAAAACTGATAATGACACCATCAACACCCAGCTTCAAGGTCAGAGAGCTAAGGTTGAAGAGCTTTTAACAGAGATCAGACGAGTTAAGAGCGTAAACTACCAGCAAATCAAGCAGTATCAAAGCGAGTTGGGAACGTTGCGCGCTATCATGCGTAGCTATATTACGCAGATCGACTCTTTAAATACCTTGAATCAAGCTCTTATTGCGGAGAATATAGAGGTGAAAAAGAGCTACTCTTCTGAGAAGGTAAAGAATCAGGAGCTTTCTCAAAAGAACGAATCGCTTAACACGCAAGTTGCCAAAGGATCGCAAATCAAGGCACGAGGTGTAAGCGCGCTTCCAATTAATGCAAGAGGTAAGGAGATGAGCCGTGCCAGCCGTGTAGAGAAGGTGAAGGTTTGCTTTACTTTGGTTGAAAACAGCATTGCTAAGCCTGGAATAAAGGTGGTTTACTTGAGAGTTAACAGTCCCGACGGATTTCTCTTGGCCAAAAGCGAAGCCGATGTATTTACTGCAGGCGGCGAGAACTTAGTTTATTCGGCAAAGCGCGAGGTCGACTACCAGAATCAAGATGTTGATATGTGTATTTTCTACGATACGCGAGGAGAGTTGAAGCCCGGAACCTACTCTGCTTCTATTTTCTTAGATGGCCAAAAGGTGGGTACAACGCAGTTTATTCTGAAGTAAAACTTTGCAAAATATTATAAAAAAGGCTGTTATTTAACAGCCTTTTTTAGTTTGCCCTGAACCTATGAGAAAATATGTTGTCTAACATGTATTTTAGTACAACGTAAGAAAATTATTTCTATCTTTGGCCGTTTGCAATCTATTTAAAGGATTGAAAAATTGGCTGTTATAGAGATAACAATCGTTTAACTAAAGATTTTTTGATGGAGACATCATACATTAAGCAGTTTGAACGTGCGATTAAAGAAAATTGGGAACGGACGGCACTAACTGATTACAAAGGAGAGTCATATCGATTTAAAGATGTGGCCCGTCGAGTAGAAAAAATACACCTTATATTCGAAAGATGCGGGGTGGAAAAGGGGGATAAGATTGCTCTTATTGGGCGAAACTCCTCGAACTGGGCGGTAACCTTTATTGCTACGGTAACTTATGGAGCGGTTATTGTTCCAATTCTTCACGAGTTTAAGATTGATAACATTCATCATATTATCAACCATTCTGAAGCAAAGGTTGTTTTTGCTGGTGAGTCGTTTTTAGAGCAGCTAGATGAGAAGCAAATGCCTCAGCTCAACGCGATTATCAACCTAACCAACTTTACGGTTGCTTTTGATGCCTTTAATAAGGAAATATCTCTGCTAACCAACAAGGTTAATGAACTTTACAAGGAGAAATATCCCAATGGGCTTCAAGCGAAAGATCTGAGCTACCAAGCTGAAGAAAATCCCGAAGATATAGGACTTCTAAACTACACATCTGGAACATCTGGGTTCTCTAAGGGTGTAATGCTCCCATACCGAAGCTTGATGGCCAACTACCTTTTTGGTGTTGATGTGCTTAACATCGAGAGAGGCGAAAAGATGGTTTCCCTTTTGCCGTTAGCTCATGCTTATGGGTTGGCGTTCGAGTTTGTTTACGAATTTCTATCGGGGGTCGAAATAGTTTTTCTTACCAAGAACCTATCGCCAAAGCTTATTCTTGAGGCATTTGGAGAGGTTAAACCCCGTATAATTCTGCTTGTTCCCCTTATTTTGGAGAAAATCTACAAGAAGGAGATTCAGCCAAAGCTATCTACGCCAAGTATGAAGTTCCTGCTAGCAATACCAGGCCTTCGTAACATCATCTATAAAAAAATCAACGATAAGTTAACATCGCTATTTGGGGGTAACTTCCTAGAGGTTATCATTGGTGGCGCCGCCATGAATCCAGAGGTGGAGATGTTCTTGAAAAAGATAGGTTTTCGCTATACGGTAGGCTATGGAATGACCGAGTGCGGTCCAATCATAGGATATGCCTCATGGGATGAGAACCAGCTATATTCTTGTGGGAAAATTGTGAAGAGGTTGGAGATGAAGATCGATTCTACCGATCCGTACAATATTCCTGGTGAGATTTTGGTGAAGGGCGAGAACGTGATGCTTGGATACTACAAGAACGAAGAGGCTACCGAAGCTGTTTTTTCAAATGGATGGCTGCATACCGGAGACCTTGCCGTTATTGATAAGCAAGGATTTATTTACATAAAAGGGAGAAGTAAGAATATGATTCTTGGACCTTCTGGGCAGAATATCTACCCCGAGGAGATTGAGAATAAGCTGAACAACCTTCCTTTCATAAATGAGTCGTTGCTTGTTGAAAGCAACTCCCGATTGGTTGCTCTTATCTACCCCGATGTTGAAGGCGCCAAAAGTGCTGGATATAGCGAGGATGAGCTGCATAAGTATATTGAAAAGAAGAGGGTAGAGGTGAATAAGCATTTGCCGCTTTACTGCCAAATTTCTGCCGTTAGGCTTAGGGATGAAGAGTTTGAGAAAACTCCAAAGAAGAGTATAAAAAGGTATCTTTACCAAGAAGCATAGCATCTAAGCCTCCTTTTAGGGGGCTTTTTTTTTGAGGTTTATATTTGTAATTTGTGTCCAAACTAACTTATATGCTCGATTTTAAGCTCAAGGTGTTTCTATCAGCAAGCCGCTCGCTTAGCTTTACCAAAGCTGCTACCGAAAATTTTATATCACAACCGGCAGTGAGTAAGATTATAAAGCAGCTGGAGCTGCAAATAGGGCATCATCTTTTTGAACGAAAAGGAGCAAAGCTGGAGTTGACTCGTGCCGGAGAGATTCTAATGGGGCACCTAGAGCAGGTTAGCCAAACCGAGAAGCAGCTACAGTTTGACCTAGGACTCCTAAGCAATGAGCATAAGGGCGTTTTTACGATTGGAGCCTCTACTACCATTGCTCAGTACGTTATTCCAAAGCTGCTGCTGCAGTTTAGTAACGTTTACCCGAACTTGGAGGTAAAGCTTCTAAGCGGAAATACTAACGAAGTAGAGCATGCGATGCTCGAAAAACGGGTTGATTTGGGTGTTGTAGAGGGGGTAAGCCACCGCAGTGGATTAAGATATATCCCTTTTATGGATGATGATTTGGTGGTTTGTTGCCATAAATCTAATCCTATAGCAAGCAGAGGCGACATTACGTTAGAGCTTCTGCAAAATCAGCCTGTACTGTTGAGAGAGCGAGGATCTGGAACGCTAGAGGTGATAGAGTATGCCTTACGAAGCTCTGGCTTGAGGCTATCTAACCTAAACGTGAAGCTATACCTAGGAAGTACTGAGAGTATTAAAAATGCGCTGGAGGCTGGAACTTGCATTGCAATTATTTCGCGATTAGCCGTTCGTAAAGAGCTGGAAGTTGGCTCGATAAAGCAGCTACATGTCGCAGATATCTCTTTTAGGAGGGAGCTCGCCTTTGTAACTCCTGTTGGAGGAGCAACCGGAATTGCTGATTCATTTATTCAGTTTGTTCGAATTAATAGATAGCTTATAGCTATGTACCATAGCTATAACACCGTAGAGAAAGCATCGTTAAGGCTGTACTTTTGCCTTCATAAGTAAAGAAACCCTATACTTGAATAACCAATCTGTGTGGCTGCCTGAGTTTAGCGGCTATGGACCGAGCATTTATAGCATAGGGTGACTTCAACCGTTAAAAACAACTTTATTCGGATGAAAAAAAAGTTACAACCTCATGTTCTTCATGGGATTTTGCTGGTTGCTCTATTTTCGATGTCGGCCTTTTATATTGCCGAGTTTCCTCTATTTCAAAAGTTATCTTTTAGCCCCCTCATTATAGGGATTGTGATTGGTATGCTTTATGCCAACAGCTTGCGCCAGCATTTACCCAAGGCGTGGGTTGGAGGGATCCTTTTTTGTACCAAGACTTTGCTAAGATGGGCAATAGTTTTTTATGGGTTCAGGCTTACCTTTCAGAACCTGCTGGATGTTGGGTTGGCAGGAGTTGTGACAGCCGTGCTGGTGGTGGGGCTAATAACCACTATTGGGTACTTTATAGGTAAGTGGATGGGGATAGACAGGGATATTGCCATCCTAACATCGGTAGGATCTGCCGTATGTGGCGCTGCTGCGGTGCTTGGCATGGAGCCAGTGCTTAACAGCAAGCCCTACAAAAGCGCCGTGGCCGTATCAACAGTTGTTCTTTTTGGTACCACTGCGATGTTTCTTTATCCCTACCTATTCCGTATGGGGCTTTTTGACCTCGATCCAACACAAATGGGGATATTTACCGGTGGTACAATCCACGAGGTTGCTCAGGTGGTGGGTGCCGGTAAGGCAATATCGTCGGAGGTGGCAGATACGGCCATTATCGTGAAGATGATTAGGGTAATGATGCTGGCTCCTTTGCTGCTGCTGTTTAGCTTTATGCTAGCCAAGCGGAGGGAGGTATCGGAGGATGGTACGGTTGCGAAATCGAAAATAACGATTCCTTGGTTTGCTTTTGGATTTATTGCCGTAATTGGTTTTAACTCGCTAAACCTGCTTCCGGCTAATGTAGTGGGAACCATAAATAGCCTAGATACGTTTGTTTTAACCATGGCGATGACTGCTTTGGGGATGGAAACGAGCATTGCCAAGATGAAGGGTGCTGGAGTAAAGCCACTTGTCTTAGCGCTGATACTATTCATTGTGCTAACCGTTGGTGGCTACTTTTACAGCAAGTATTTTCTGCCATTTTTGCTGTAGTCGGTGCTACATTTCGAAATAAGACTTAGCTGTAAGATGCAAAAAGGAAGCTTAGAGAAGCTTCCTTTTTTTATGCTGCTGCTTTGGTTACGGCATATCCTCTATAGCCCGATTCAGAAAATCGTTGAAGGGTTTTAGCTCGCGGAAGGCTTCTGCCGCATACGAGATAAATTTGGGGCTAGATACCTCTTCGTTCGAGAGCGGATGCATTACATACAAATCCTTGTGTTTTAGGATATCTGCCGCTGGATTTTCTTTGCTATAGCCTTTAGGAATCGTCTTTAGCTTATCTCCATGTAGTATGGGGTACAGTTTACAGAAGCTCGGGTTCTTGATTATGTTAATGAAATCTTCATGGTAGATATCTAGATCCTCGCGCACCCTACTTAAGACGGCCGATTCGGGCATGTAAAGTCCTCCCGAGAGGAAAGACGCTCCCGGTTCGAAGTGCACGTAGTATCCCGAGAATCTGCTCTTGCGTCCACCGCGCGAAAGGTAGGCTCCCATGTTTGTTTTGTAGGGATCCTTATTTTTCGAAAACCGAGTATCCTTATAGATTCTAAAGATGCAATCTTTAGGTTCAAGCACGCGAATCGCGTTATCAAATTCGCCAACGGCTGCAATTAGCTGGCCTACGACTCCTTCAAATTCGGATAATGCCGCCTTGTATTGCTCCTTGTTGGCGTTAAACCAATCGCGGTTGTTATTCTCTTTAAGCGTGTTCAGAAAGTCGAATATTTTACTCATAATCCTCTTTTTTTAGTCTTCAACAAAGAAAAGGTCCGACATGATGCCATCCGATACTAGGAAAAAGTGGCTGGGTATTCGGATGTTTGTTCCTGTATCAACCAGCTTCCCGCTTGCCAAATGGGGCTCGATGGATGTATAAAAGTAATCAATAAAATGGTGCTGAAACTGCTGCTGGAGCCTCTTTTTATCGATGCCCCAAGCCGTGCGCAACGAGGTTAGGATAAACTCGTTGTACTGCTCGGCTGCGCTCATGTTCTCTTGCTCCCAGTATATCTCCGAATTTTGGATGGCGTTTAGGTATTTGCCGTTGTTGGCGATATTCCATTGGCGCGAAATCCCGTTAAAGGAGTGGGCCGATGGGCCAACACCAATGTACTTTGTGTAGTTCCAGTACGAGGTGTTGTGCTTGGAGTAAAAGCCGGGTTTGGCAAAGTTTGATACTTCGTAATGCTCAAATCCGCCCTCTATGAGCTTCTTCTCGAGGATGGCGTAGAGCTGTTCGCTTAGCTCATCATCAACGGGGTGGAACAAGCCACGCTTCATCCTATTCCCAAAAACAGTTTTGGGCTCGATGCTGAGATGGTACGACGAGATATGCTGTACGCCAAGCGAGAGGGCTATGGTCAGATTTTGCTCCCATTCGGCTTGTGTTTGCTCTGGTATGCCGTAAATGAGGTCGATGGTGATGTTGTTAAAGCCTGCGGCTTGCGCCATGGGAACTACCTCCATTGCCATCTGCGCGTTGTGGCGGCGGTTCATCAGCAGCAAATCGCGCTCGACGAAAGACTGAATTCCGATGCTTAGCCGGTTTACTCCAATGGCTTTAAGCTGAGAGAGGTAGTCGGCCGACAGGTCGTCGGGGTTTGCCTCCACCGTTACTTCCTCGAGCTGGCAGGGGTAAAACCTTTTTACGGTATTAATAAGCTCCTCCAGCTCGGCTGCAGTGCATATCGTCGGAGTTCCTCCCCCAAAGTATAGGGTGGTTATCGTTTCACCCCCGAGGTATTCTCGTCGTTGCTCAATTTCGAGGGCGAGCGCTTTCAGCATCTTCTCTTTGTTCTCTAGCGACATCGAAAAGTAGAAGTCGCAGTAGTGGCAAAGCTTCTTGCAGAAGGGTATGTGTATGTAAAATCCAGCCAAAGGAATAAAGTGTTACATTTGTGCTACGAATTTACAAAGTAAAGCCGAAAGTTATGGTAAAAGCGAGATATTGGATATCAATAATATGGGCTATTGTTATACTAATTCTTTGTGGCATGCCTCCTAAGGATGTAGAGGCCATTAAATTTGTTGATATACCTTATCTTGATAAGATTGCCCATGTTGGCTTATACCTCATATTTGGACTGCTGGTAATGGCGGTTTTAACGCTGCATAAGAGGCTTAAGGCTTCGAGCTGGATATATGTTATTGCCATTCTTATATGTATTCTGTATGGCTGGCTTATTGAGATTTTGCAGCGTACGATTTTTCCTGGGCGCAGCTACGAGCTGATGGACTTGGTTGCCGATACGGCAGGAGCGGTAATAGGAGTGCTGCTTTACGGATGGGTAAGCCGTAAGCTAAAGCGATGGCTTAAAATAGAGGAATAGATAGAAGAAGCACTTTGGGTGCTTTTTTTTATGCCCGTTAGCGAATTTCTGGAGATATTAGGAGCATCTCTACTACGTAGAACCGTACTCGGTTTTTTTATTCAATCTCGCCGTTCGAGCGGTTGCCAACCTTGGTGGGAATGCCGCTGCGCTTGTTGCCCTCAGAGCCCTTTTGGAGCGGCTTTAGCTCAATCTAAAGGCCATCTTCGGAAAATGCTTCATCATGGGAGCCGATACGCTATTCTTGCCGCTTAGACGCCTGCGATGGGAGAGTCTTCTTATGGCCTCCTTTTGAAAGGCTTTATGAACGAAGCTTTCCCTGTTTTCTTTCTCTTTAGATGCCTGTACGCTTGACGTTACCATTTTGTAGATAGCGCTCCGCTAGCAGCCTACCCATTCCATCGGCTATTTATGGGAGGTGTTTCGCCTAGCAATTAATGGGTTTCTCCTAGCCATGCAGGTGCTGCTATTAACCCTACAGGGTTATCTCTCAGCCATCGACAGTTTGCTCCTAAGCTTGCATGGTTTGCTCGAAACCATCGACAGTTTGCTCCTAAGCTTGCATGGTTTGCTCGAAACCATGGACGGTTTGCTCCTAGGCTTGCATGGTTTGCTCGAAATGATCGACGGTTTGCTCCTAACCGTGCGTGGTTTGCTCGAAACCATCGACGGTTTGCTCCTAACCATGCGTGGTTTGCTCGAAACCATCGACGGTTTGCTCCTAACCATGCGTGGTTTGCTCAAAACCATCGACGGTTTGCTCCTAACCATGCGTGGTTTGCTCGAAACCATGGACGGTTTGCTCCTAACCGTGCGTGGTTTGCTCGAAACCATGGACGGTTTGCTCCTAACCTTGCGAGGTTTGCTCCAACTCATCGACAGTTTGCCCCAAGCCATGCATGGTTGCAGCCTTCGCATGGAAGGCTAAAAGACTATGATTGATAGGTAGTTGATGATAGGTGAAGTTTCTCTCTACAGCTGCGGCTGTTCCAAGAAAGGGATTTTTAGTAAAAGGAGTGGCGCATGTATAGGTAAAGCTATTACGGGTGGGGTGGTGCATTTATTTTGTTGCTTTTTCGGGTAGTAGGCGCTGTACCTCTGGTTGGGAAACAAAAAAGGCCTAAGATTATCTTAGGCCTTTTCAAGTTGTAAATATGGAGTGCTATCCGCACTTAGATGTTCCGCAAGAGGTGCAAATAAGGCATCCTTCCTGGTATATCAGGGTTTCAGCACCGCATTCTGGGCACTTCGCACCTTTTTTTGCTTTGGTTCCGTTGGGGATAAAGCGCTTTAGGGCACGCTCTACACCGCTTCTCCACGAGTTGATGGTGTCGCTATCCAATCGGAGCGAAGTAACGAGGTTAACGATGTCGTTAATAGGCATTCCGTTGCGTAGCACACCCGAAATTAGCTTGGCGTAGTTCCAGTACTCCTTGTTGAACATATGCGATATGCCGCCAAGAGTGTTGGTGTAGCCAAATTTATCAACGTACTGAAAGTCGTAGCGGCTTCCCTTTTCATCCTTAACCTTAATAATTTTACCCTTGGTAATGGTTTTCGGAATTGGGCGAACCTCCTCGTCTACAATACCTGTAAATATCTCGTAAGGACGGTTGTTGATGATTCCCACAAAGGCAATCCACTGCTCGTCGTTATTCTTAAAGCGGATAACTTCAGCTTCTAGCGATTGAGGTCGCTTGCTAGGGAATTCGGCGCTATTCTCCTTCTTCTCTTTTTTGCTTGATACTAGCACGCCTGCTCGCGAGCCGTCACGGTAAACGGTAACTCCCTTACAGCCGCTTTCCCAGGCCGTTTTGTAAACCTTTGATACGAGATCTTCGGTAACATCGGAGGGTAGATTTACGGTAACGCTGATGGAGTGGTCTACCCATTGCTGGATACGGCCCTGCATCTTCACCTTATTAACCCAGTTTACGTCGTTAGAGGTTGCCATGTGGTAGGGCGACTTGGCGATAATTTCCTGCATTTGATCGTCATCGTACTGCTTTACAGCCTCTACGTTGTAGCCGTTAATTTCTAGCCAAGTAATGAACTTGTGGTGGAATACGTAGTATTCTTCCCACGAGTCGCCTACGTCATCGATAAAGGTAACAACCACATCTTGGTCGTTAGGGTTAACCTTGCGGCGGCGCTTATATACAGGTAGGAATACCGGCTCGATGCCCGACGTTGTTTGGGTCATAAGGCTGGTCGTTCCTGTAGGAGCAATCGTTAGTAGGGCAATGTTACGACGTCCAACTTCAGTCATCTCCTTGTAAAGGGCAGGTTCTGCTTCCTTCAGACGGTTGATGAATGGGTTGTTAGCCTCACGTTTGGTATCGTAAATAGGGAATTTTCCGCGTTCACGAGCCATAATCACCGACGAGCGGTAGGCCTCGATGGCCAGCATGCGCTGGATGTTTTCGGCAAAATCGGTAGCCTCTTCGCTGCCGTAGCGAATGCCAAGAGCGGCAAGCATATCGCCTTCGGCGGTGATGCCTAACCCTGTACGACGTCCGTTTATTGCCTTAACACGTATTTTTTCCCAAAGATTACGCTCTACAAACTTGATCTCTTCATCCTCTGGGTCCTTGTTGATCTTGTCAACAATAGCATCAATCTTCTCCAATTCAAGATCGATGATGTCGTCCATCATGCGCATGGCGATAATCACGTGGCGCTTGAACAGCTCGTAGTCGAACTTTGCCTTAGGCGTGAATGGGTTTTCGACGTAGCTGTACAGGTTGATGGCCAACAGGCGGCAGCTATCGTAGGGACAAAGAGGAATCTCGCCACAAGGGTTGGTAGATACGGTGCGGTATCCAAGATCAGCGTAGCTGTCTGGCACCGATTCGCGAATGATGGTATCCCAGAAAAGAATACCTGGTTCGGCCGATTTCCAAGCGTTGTGAACAATCTTTTTCCAAAGTTTTTGGGCGTCGATTTCGACTCTATACTTTGGTTCTTTTGCACCAATAGGGTACTGCTGTACGTACTTTTTGCCTGTTTGGATGCATTTCATGAACTCGTCGTCAATCTTTACCGATACGTTGGCACCTGTAACCTTTCCAGTTTCCATCTTAGCATCGATAAAGCGCTCGGCATCGGGATGTTTAATCGAGATACTAAGCATTAGGGCACCACGGCGGCCATCCTGAGCTACCTCGCGGGTAGAGTTGGAGTAGCGCTCCATAAACGGAACAACGCCAGTAGAGGTAAGCGCGCTGTTGAGTACAGGGCTTCCGGTGGGGCGAATGTGCGACAAGTCGTGACCAACTCCACCACGGCGCTTCATGAGCTGTACCTGCTCTTCATCCATGCGGATGATGCCACCATACGAGTCGGCTGGATTGTCTTGGCCAATAACAAAACAGTTAGATAGCGATGCTACCTGCATGTTGTTGCCAATACCTGTCATGGGGCCTCCTTGAGGAATAACGTACTTGAACTCCTTTAGGACCTCATAAATCTTGGCTGCCGTTAGCGGGTTGGGATACTTCCTTTCAACTCTCTCCAACTCGTTGGCAATACGCCAGTGCATTTGATCGGGGTTGCTTTCGTAAATTTTACCGAAAGAATCTTTAAGCGCGTACTTGCTTACCCATACAGTTGCTGCAAGATCGTCCCCCTTAAAATAATCCCTAGCTGCAGAAACGGCGTCTTGGTAAGAGTAAACCTTCAACTCTTCACCTGTCGTTTCCACCTTAACTTTTGCTGACTTGGCTGCTTCCATCATTCTTTTATTTATACTATTTTTTTAACTCTCTAAATTGAAATAGGTTAGTTTTGATATTACACACAGTATCTCTATGTGTCGTTTCTTTGTGCAAGATATGAAGGTTCTGGCATCAACACCAAGCTGTTTTTTGGATAGATATCAACAATTCGGAAAAGTTATCAACAATTGTTAGTGTTCATAAAATCAACAACATCCCTATTTATTAAAAAAAATCACAGAGTTGTTTTTTTCCCATTTTTGGATAAATATAACTTCTGATAAGCCGAGCAAGCGTATTTCATCGAATTAACACCTGTAAACAATACCATGTGTATATATGTAGATATTAACAAAAGAGGGATACGTGCTTACTGCCACCGTATCCCTCTAAATATATCTTTATGTTAAGTTTTAATCCTTCCAGTCGCCGTTTTCTTTAATCAGCAGGACGAGCTGTTCTAGGGCTTCTTCTTGGGGTATATTCTTTTTAATGGCATTTTTACCCTTGTAGAGAGTAACTCTGCTAGGTCCTGCACCAACATATCCGTAGTCGGCATCGGCCATTTCGCCCGGCCCGTTAACAATGCAGCCCATGATGCCAATTTTAAGTCCAGTTAAATGTTTTGTACGTTCGCGAATTTTGGCAGCGGTTTGCTGCAAATCAAATAGCGTACGTCCACAGCCAGGGCAGGAGATGAACTCTGTTTTTGAAATTCGTACTCTTGCCGCTTGCAGAATGGCAAAGGCAGTAGAAACCGCTGTTGTTGGTTCTATGCTCTCTTTGTTCGAAATCATTATTCCGTCTGCTAAACCGTCGATAAATAGCAATCCACAGTCGGCAGCTGCCTTTAGCTGTAGGAGGTTGATTTCTGTTTCGTTGTAGCTGCGGCGAATTATTACTGGATTAAGCAGCTTCTTTCCCTTTAGATGTAGAATTGCAGCGCGTTGCTCTGCCACTCCATTGCTATTATTAGTTTCGAGGATGATGGCTGCATTGGGATTTTGCATTGCCTTTTGGGCTAGCACCTCTATTTGTGCTGCATCTGCAAAAATAAACAAGCTTTCGTCGACAAATCGAAGGCCTTTTGTGCCGCCTACTTTTAGGGAAGAATCGGCTACAAGTAGGAAATCAGGAGCCGTATCTGTTACTTTGTTCCATCTGTTTTCAGCTGAGATGTACTGGTAACCTAACGCTTGAATGGATTCATCATCTACCGTGGGTAGGGAGGTCAGATCAGCAATAACTATAGGGCTACTATTTCCTCCTATACCTGCAACTGACGTGCTTGTGGCTTTTATGTACTCGTACGGACTGTAAATCGCCGAATCAACAGCTGCTATTGGCTGATGATTTTCGCGATTGGTAAAGTAATCGACCAATGCTTTTGCTACAGGAATTTCAGCTTCAGGCTCTTCCGTTAGCGAAACGCGAATCGTATCTCCAATGCCATCTGCGAGTAGTGCACCAATGCCAACGGCCGATTTTATTCGACCATCTTCGCCCTCTCCAGCTTCGGTTACACCGAGGTGCAGCGGGAAAGTCATTCCTTCCATTTTCATGCGCCTTTCCAGCTGGCGGTAGGCATGTACCATAACCCTCACGTTGCTGGCTTTCATCGATAGAACGACATCCGCAAAATTTTCTTTTACGCAAATCCGTAGAAATTCCATTGCGGATTCCACCATTCCTTCCGGAGTATCGCCATATCGGCTCATGATTCTATCAGAAAGAGAACCATGATTAACGCCTATGCGTAAGGCCGTATGATGCTCTTTGCAGAGGTTTAAAAGATTGACAAACTTTTCCTTTAAGCGGTTTAGCTCCTCGGCATACTGTTCTTCGTTAAGATTTACATCGACAAAACTGGCTCGTTTGTCAATAAAGTTGCCTGGGTTTATGCGAACTTTTTCAACGTTGCAAGCCGCTGTTTCTGCCGCATTGGGATTGAAGTGAATGTCGGCAACTAGCGGCTTAGTATAGCCATCCTCAATAAGTCTTTGACGGATGTTCTTTAAATTTTCAGCCTCTCTAATGCCCTGAGCGGTTAAGCGAACAACATCGGCTCCTGCGTCAAAAATTCGCTTGCACTGCGCCACCGAGGCTTCCGTGTTAAGCGTGTCGGTGGTGGTCATTGATTGGATTCTGATGGGATGTTCGCTGCCCATTAGCAGGTTGCCAATTTGAACGGTATTGGTTTTTCGGCGTTCAAATTTTGAAAGGCTGTTAAAAAAGTCCATGTTACTTAAATGGGATAATAAATGCTGTTGGGTACGTTTTCTTCAGCAGCGACAGGAAGGTTGATGCTTCGTCGCGCGAGGAGAATGCTCCAACAAGTACTTTGTAAAGCGATCTACCTCTTCGTGTTTTCACTTTTTTGTGATCTGAAACAACGTTATAGGTACTGGTTAGATGGCTGGTTAGCCTATTCGCATTCTTTAATGTTGCAACGCTAGCCACCTGAACCGAAAAGTTTCTTTCGCTGCTTACAAGGTTTGGGCTGAGGGTTGCCGTAGAGTCGGCTCCTGTCGAATCTGTGTTGATCTCCTGCGCTAGATAGGATTGTTTGATGCTGTCGGTAACAACCTCTATTCTCACCATTTTCATTCCAGCACCTATCATATCTATTTTGGCGGCTGCCGCTTTCGATAAATCGATCGCTATTCGGCGAGGGGAGCACCTGTCGTTGATTCTGACAATTACCGATTTTCCGTTGTCAATATTGGTAACTTTTACTTCCGTACCAAAAGGAAGGTTGGGGTGTGCGGCTGTAAGCTTAGTTTTGCGGTAAACTTCGCCGCTGGAGGTCTTTCGACCATGGAACTTGTTGCTGTAGAAGGTGGCCAGACCCTCTTCGGTAGTGTAAGTTTGGGCATTACCCCAAAGTGCGATTGCCGAAAAAAGAAAAATCAGGACAACATTCCGCATAAAATTATTTTTTAGTTAGCTTAGGCTGCTTTACAAAAATCGAACCTAAGTCGAAAAAAAGACTCCCTGATATCTGAAACTGGTATAGACGGGAATCGTCTGGCTTGTGATTCATATATACAGGGGACATCATATTGGTTAACCCGTAGTAGTAACGGGCTGATAGCTGAAAAAGTATGGGCTTGAGGTCGAAGTAGAATCCGCCACCTGCTAGCACACCAAATTCGTAGCGATGATCTCGAGCTAGCAAAAAGTCGTAATCGGTTGATGGACCATTTGCGGGGCTTTTTTCTTGCGAATTTAGAATGTAGCTGGCGTAGCATCCTAAATCGACTATGGCGTTTAGGCGTTTGTAGGTTACATTACCTTGCGCCATGATTGGAATCATTACCGCGTTTAGGGTTCTTTCGTAGTCAACTTTTTCGCCCACCTGCCTATAACCTCTATGGGAGTAGTTTACTTCTCCCTGAAATGACATATACTTTTCTCCTTTATACTTAAAGGACAAACCTCCACTATAGCTGGATGGATATGCTTTTTGATCCATTTTAGGCTGGAACATAATTCCAGAAAAGCCATATCCAAAGTTTACCCCAAGATATGTTTTATGAGGGTACTTATTCGATTGAGCAGAAACGGAACTTGCTGCTGCTACTACTAACAGTATGAGGAGTATTTTTTTCATTCAAATAGTTATTTGCGGCATTTAAAGTTTCGTTTAAATGCGTCACGAGATGCTATATTTACAAATTTACGTCGCCAATTTTCTGCTGAATAGAGCTTACCTTTTGCTCCATTCTTCCGTTTTTGCCGTTGCGAATGTCTACGTTAATAGTCAGGTAAATCCTTTCGGCATACGGAGCAATTGCCTCGTTGGCCTTGCCAACAGCCGCAAAGGCTTCCTCCAACGTTTCCGTTTCTATGATGGTACACATTGGCGTGAGCTGGTAGGGATACCCGGTGTTGCGGATAGCCTCAATTGCTTTGCTAACGTATTGGCTAACACTCGAACCTTTGTCGGTTGGAAAAATGGCAAATTGAAGAATTACTGACATATGCTAATAGTTTGCAAAAACTTCGTCAATATCGACGGTAATTTCGTTTTCCCATCCAGTGCGTAGCTGAAATTGCTCTTCCTTCTCCTTGTGAAGATATCCAACTCGCTCTGGTTCTACTTGGTTTAAGTAGTTTCCGGTGTCCCAAACCCCATTTTTGTTGGCATCTTCAACAATTCGGATGTAGTACGAGCTTGCCTTAATGTAGGGGAATTTTACTACTCCATTTTTTAAGACAATCTTTTCGCGCGTAATTTTGTATTTAGAATCAAGAATTTGGACAATGAGATTTGTCTTTACATTTTTGAAGTCTAAAAGGAAGGTTCCAAATTTGCTAGAGCTGGATGTTTGGAAGCTGAATTTGATGGAATCGTTTACCGCATGGGCAATGTTGGTGACTACATTCGAGTCTGCTACGATTTCATAGCGGCTATCTTCTATCCATTTCGCTACAATTTCGTAGCTGGTTAAGCTGTTTGTAACAGGCTTAAATTTGAAAGGAATGGGAACTTTCGCATCGTTCTCATCAATACGAACTAGCGAAAACTTAGAGGTGTCGAGCCTTGTTAACGGCAGGTTTAAGTTCATAAATAGTCCACCCTCATCGTTTACTGTGCCATCAGGCATTTCAAATTGGGTGGTGGCTGCGCTTACCTTTTTAGACTCTTCAGCCTCCTTCTTCTTGCTCTTTACCCTATCCGATTTGGCGAGGGGAAGCTCCCACGAAATTTTTTCAACCGTTTCCACCAATTTTCCGGTACTGTCACTCTTCATGTAGGTGTAGTTCGCTACAAGAGTATCGGCAACCTTACGTGTTGCATCTTTTAGCCAGTAGGTAATGGTGTCGTTGTTGGCTGTTTTTTGAATCAGAAAATCGTTTTCTGTTAACCCGTCAATCGCTAGCTTTTTAATGATAGGGTTTGGGCTATTAAAGAAAACGGACATTTTGAACTTTTCGGGACGGTCTTTGCCCTTGATATACTGTTGCCTTTTCTCTTCAGAAAAGATTTTAAGCTTGACTTGAGGCGGAAGTTGCGATCGCCAAGTAGAATCCGGCATGGTATCAGGGCGTGCTGATATGTTGACAGGGCCGAATCGCTTTTTGTCGAAGGCGATATCATCAAAACCAGGGTCGAACAGATAGTTGCGGTTTGCATCTTTTATTGCAATAATCTTATAGCTTCTATTTTTAAGATTGTTGGCAATAAAAATTCCGTTCTTATCTGTTTTGGATATTACGTTGGGCTTATGCCGCATTGGTGCTTCTAAGCTGTCATTTTCATACATAAAAATGAAGGCATCTGCCATAGGACGCATTGTTTTTGCATCAAAAACTTTACCGTTAAGGCGCATTGTGTCCAGTTGGCTGCCAGTTGAGAATATGTAGCTGAAATTTTTAACCGGGTTATTCTCGTTGACATCAACAATTGAGTTGGCGAAGTTGATGGAGTAGGTGGTGTTATTCTGCAGCTTTTTGCTGATTAGCACCTCAATTTTTTTCCCTTTTTCTCGTATGTCCAGCTCCTCGTCAATGGGAGGCGATACGTAAAGGTTTTTCTGAAGATCTTTAAGCGTAACGTACTCGTTGAAGGAGAGCTCGAGCTTCTTCTCTGCAACATTTCGGCTAAATTGGGCTGGCAAACTTCTTACAATAACTGGTGCAAGGCTGTCTTTAGGACCACCGGTTGGACTCATCACATGAGCGCATTGGGTGAACGCTAGCATTATCACCCCACTTGAAACAAGAAGTATAGGTAATTTTCTCAAAATTGTATTCTTTATGGTAGATACACAATATCCCACAACTCGCAAAAATAAGAAAGATTGTTAGATTTCTTCGGAATTTATTAGCTCTTTTGGATATTGGAATCTTGATAAGGCGTTATATCTTGCACTTTTTTAGGACGTAATAACAAATTTGACAATGTTTTCAGGAATTGTAGAGGAAGCAGCCAAAGTGGTTAAGCTTGTAAAGGACAAAGAGAATCTGCACATTACTGTGAGCTGCTCGTTTGCAGACCAGCTTAAAATAGACCAAAGTGTAGCGCACAACGGCGTTTGCCTTACCGTTGTAAATTTAGAGGAGGGGCAATATACCGTTACCGCTATTTTAGAAACGTTACAGAAAAGTAACCTTGGATTGCTACAGGAAGGCGATAAGGTAAACCTCGAGCGCAGCATGCGCATGGAGGCGCTTCTTGACGGGCACATTGTTCAGGGGCATGTAGACCAAACCGCAACTTGTACCTCCATAGAAGAGGTGGATGGAAGCTGGTACTTTACCTTTAAGTACGATCCTTCGCTAGGTAATGTTACCGTAGAAAAGGGCTCCATTACAGTAAACGGGGTTAGCTTAACGGTGGTAAATTCTAAAGACGACCAGTTTTCGGTTGCGATAATACCTTACACCTACGCGCATACCAACTTCCACGAATTTAAGGTTGGAACGGTAGTTAATCTGGAGTTTGATATTTTAGGAAAGTATGTCACTAAGCTGATGAAGCAGTATCTCGGGAAGTAGAAAACGTTTAACTATGCAAATAACCTCGCCTAAGCAGATGTCGGTGTTGATTTCAACAATTACATCTGCCATTGTTCTGCTTGTTTTTTGGTGGGCATACCCCCATGGTAAAAATTCGGAGGATGTACTGCTGGGTGTTGCAATTGCATTGGTGACGTTTATGGTGGTGTTTATCATTATCTACTACTTGCTAAACCAGCTAATTTTCGAAAAGATAACGCCTATATATAAAACTATTCAGAAGTTGAATCTTTCCGATTCTGAGCTGAAGGAGTTTTTGGAAGGAAAAGATATTGGAAAGGAGCTGGAAGAGGAGCTAACGCAGTGGGCTGCCAAGCGAGGTAACGAGCTTACTCGTCTTCGAGAAATGGAAAAATATAGAAAGGAGTTTTTGGGCAACGTTTCGCACGAGCTCAAGACTCCTATTTTTAATATTCAGGGATACATTTCCACCCTTTTGGATGGAGGTTTGGAAGATCAAACGATTAACCGCGTGTACCTTGAAAGAGCCGAACGTAGCATTAACCGCATGATTTCTATCGTGCAAGATTTGGAGTCTATTTCGCGGTTAGAGGCGGGCGAGCTCAAAATCAACTGCGAAAAGTTTAACGTGGTTGCTCTTGTTCAAGAGATTGTGGATAGCCTCGAAATGAAAGCGGCGGCTCGAAACATAAAAATTGAGATTGCAAGAAGCAAGGATACACCTATTTATGTGAGTGCAGATAGGATGCGTATATCGCAGGTTTTTGTTAACTTAATCGTCAACTCGATTAACTACGGAAAGGATGGGGGAACAACTATCGTCTCCTTTTCCGACATGTTCGACCACGTGCTGGTCGAAGTTTCTGATGATGGTGCAGGTATTGAGCAGAAGGATTTAAACCGTATTTTTGAACGTTTCTTTCGTGCGGATAAAAGCCGTTCGCGAGATACGGGTGGTACGGGGCTCGGTTTGGCCATTGTCAAGCATATAATAGAGGCCCACCGCCAAACAATTAATGTACGAAGCAAGGTTGGTGAAGGCAGCTCGTTTGTTTTCACCTTAAATAAAGCATAATAAAAAGATGAGTTTACTTGTAATTAACTGGAATTTGGACCCCGTGTTCTTTTCTGTATTTGGCTTTGATGTACGCTACTACGGAATTCTATTTGCTTTTGCGTTTGTGGTGAGTTACTGGGTTTTCACTAAAATGTACAAGTACGAAGGAATTAAGGTGACAGAGATTGATACCCTAGCTTTTTATGTGGGTATAGGGGTTGTTGTTGGCGCTCGATTGGGGCACGTGCTCTTTTATCAGCCAGAATACTATTTCTCGCACCCTTGGCATATATTAAATATACGAGAAGGTGGGTTGGCAAGTCATGGAGCTGCAATTGGGATTCTTTTAGCTTTATGGCTATACTCCCGAAAGCACAAGCGTCCATTTATTTGGCTGTTAGATCGCATTGCTTTAGCCGTACCTATTGCTGGTATGTTTGTTCGTCTTGGAAATCTGATGAACTCAGAAATATACGGCCACGTTACAAACCTTCCATGGGGTTTTGTATTTAGAAGAGCAGGAGAAACTTTGCCGAAGCATCCAACGCAGATTTATGAAGCTCTAGCGTATCTTTTTATCTTTTTTGTGCTATATTGGCTTCACTTCAAGAAGAATTATGCCTTTAAAAAGCCAGGGGCACAGTTTGGTGTTTTCCTGATTCTACTCTTTATGGCAAGGTTCTTAATAGAGTTTATTAAGAACGATCAGGTAGGATTTGAGCAGGCCATGGCATTGAATATGGGACAGCTATTGAGCATTCCTTTTATTTTGTTGGGGATCGGATTTATCATTTACTCGAATAAATATGCAAAGCCCTATCCACTTCCACAGGACAGTAAGCGGAAATAGGCTAAAAATAGCTTTGATTTCTCTCTCGTTCTTTATTTTTTTGGTTGCAGGACTTTACTACTTTCTGAGCTTCAAGAAAAGCCACATTCCGCTAACCCTTGAGGGGACGTGGGTTTGTCAGCAGTATCTTGATAGTATTGCTGCAAGAAAATCGGTAGCAAAGGTTGGGATCTCTCCTCTTTTTTTGCAGATGTCTTTTAAGAAGGGGTGGAATGATTCTGTTCTATGTACAGGTATTTCGTCTACCTACAATTTAAAGTTGGCGAAAATTTCGAAAGGAAAGTACTTACTGTCAAGGTTTACGGATACCATTGGAGTGGTAAACATCAAAAAGGTATTTAAATTTGAGGAGAAGTGGAGCAACAATTGCTGGCAGTATGCAAAGGTGGATACCGCTTTTAAAAGGTTGGATAGGGGAAGTGTTTTTAGAAAAAAGCTTAACCAAATTCTTCTTTCAGGAACATATCGTTCGGTGCTGGGAGCGTCTTTGCTAAAGGAGGTTGTTTTTACCGATTCGGGATTTGTAACCGGAATAAAGGGAATAAAAAACTTTAAGATCTGCTATGGCGCCGATTGTTTTCATGGTACCTTTCCGAAGGATGCCATTTTTATGAGCAATGGCAAAAAAACGCTTTTATACGCGTTTGATGTAGTCAAAGATACGTTGACCTTTTATACGATTGTAAAGCAGGATACGGTGAATATCTTTAAGCCATACTGGCAAATGGTAAAGCAGGATATTATAAAATTTAGATAACACTTTCGAAAACCCTCTCGGCAATAGCTAAGTCGAGAGGGTTTGTTATTTTAATGTTTTCAACATTCCCTTCTGCTAAAGTAATGGGGTAGCCCATTGCTTCAACCACCGATGCATCATCTGTAAATGTAGGAGTATATTCCTGCTCGTAAGCTGATTTTAGCAAGCTGGATGGAAAGACTTGAGGTGTTTGAACGAGCCTTATGAGGCTTCTGTCTAACGCAATATTTCCATCGTTTGTAACCATTCTTAGCGAGTCAACTGAGGGGATGGTGGGGACAACAGACTGGCCATTGGCAGCTTCCGCAAAACATCTCTCAATTACGTTTGACGCGATAAGTGGCCTGACACCATCGTGTATACCTACTATGGTGTTGCCATCAACAAGTGCAAGCCCATTTTTCACGGAGTGAAAGCGAGTGCTTCCTCCTTCTACAACCTGATGGGCAATGCTGAAATGGAATTCATCACAGAGCCTTTCCCAGCGATCAGCCTCGGACTTTGGAAGCACGATGATTAGCTGCATGTTGCTATCAAAACGGTGAAAGCGAGTGACGGTATGCATTAGTATGGGCATACCTTTAAGTAGTAAAAACTGCTTCGGAATTTCGCTGTTCATTCTAGTTCCTGATCCTCCGGCTACAATAACTACTGCTCGCTTCATTTTTTAGAGGGGTTATCTTTTTTATAGCAATCGCAAGCAAATCGGATAGTTTCGGAGATGGGCGTATACTTAAAGTTTAGCAACTTTTCTATTTTTGAGCCATCGTAGTACATTTTGTTCCAAGCAGAACGTGCGATGCTAAATGTGATTTGTGGCTCTTTCCCTGTAAGCAACGATGTGCTCATGCATGCGCAAGCCACAACTTTCATTAGGGCTGGTGTTGCCTTAATGGAGGGGCGTTTTTTTCCAAGTTCATCTGCCATACTGTTGAATAGCTCTTGATAGCTGATGTTTTCTGCGCTTAGAAGGTATCTTTCGCCAGAAAGCTCACTTTCGAGGGTAAGCCTGCAGGCGTGTGCTACATCCTTTACATCGACAAAACCGGTAACCCCGAGGGTGTAGAATGGTGTTCCTTTTCCAGCCGTTGCGACAAAGGTTGAGCTGCTACTTTTCCAGTCTCCTGCGCCAAAGATTACAGAAGGGTTGAGTATTACGGCATTTAAACCGCTGTTTATTCCTCTCCAAACCTCCATCTCTGAATAGAACTTGCTTATAGAGTATCCGCTTTGCTCCTTAACCGATGAAAACTTTGTTTCTTCGTTTATTAAATCCCCGTTAGTGGTCGATCCAAGAGCCGCAATGGAGCTAATGTGGCATAGCTTTTTAACCCCTGTCTCGAGTGCAGCATCAACAACGTAGGCGGCCATCCGCGTATTATTTTCTATAATTTGGTTTTTACGGCGTTTGTTAAACGAAACTTCGGCAGCAGTATGTACTACAAAGTCGACATTCAAGAATGCTTTTCTTACTTCGTTATAATCTTCAAGATCGACATTAACCCATTCGATGCTATCAAATAGCTTTAGGCCATCGGGGTGGTAGCAAAATATGTGCTTTGCTTTTTTTATGGAGGATGTGCTGCGGTAGGTCCCTTTTACTTTATATCCTGCTCTTAGAAATTCGAGCGCGGTGTATGCGCCAAGAAAACCAGTTGCACCTGTAATTAGTGTCGTTAGTTGCATTGTTACTTTTTCCACGTTAGCTTTTTGCCAAAGCCTAGCTCGCTATCGGTGTATTTTATGTAGGTAAGGTCTATTACCCAGAGGGTGGTGTTCATGCCTGCAGAAAAAGAGAACTTTGTAGTATAGCTTGCTTTTGCTTTTTGAGCAAAGTCAGTATTGGGTTCCGAAATAACACCCTGAAACTGTATTCCTTTGTATTCATTGGTTGTTTCGTTGGCGTCAACTACGCTTCCTGCAACAAATATGTTATGGGAAATATTTCGGATATGCTTGGTATTCATGTCGGAGGTGATTACTAGGCAACCCTCCTCCGGGAGGTAAGCATAGAACAAGTTAGCGCAATAGGGTTCGTCTCCAAAGCTGGTGGCTAAGGTTAAAACCTTGTGCTGGTTTAAGAAGTTGGTAATTCTTGAATCTGGTGCGCTCATCTTGCATCGGTATGGTTAGCAAACTTATTAGTTTCCATCCAATATGCCAAGAAAAAGATGGGATATGCGCATATCTTTTTTTGTTTATTAGAAACTTTGCCTCCAAATAGGCGTTAGCTCGATTTGGGTATTGCTCCAATTAGCTGTTTTGTGTACGCTTTTTGGGGATGTCGGTACAGCTCGTCGGCTTCGTTTAGCTCAACAAGCTCTCCTTTTTGCATCACCATTATACGATCGCTCATGTATCGAACTACGCTTAAATCGTGGGAAATGAAGATGTAGGTGAGGCCCAACTCCTGTTTTAGGTCGTTAAGGAGGTTGAGAACCTGAGCTTGAACAGAGACATCTAGGGCAGAAACTGATTCGTCGCAGATAACCAGCTTGGGCTCTAGGGCTAGCGTGCGTGCTATAACGATTCGTTGTCGTTGTCCTCCCGAGAACTCGTGAGGATAGCGGTTGGCAACTTCAGCAGGGAGTCCAACCTTTTTGAGCAGGTGGTTCATTCGTTCTTTTCGTTCTGCCTCGTTTTTGCCCACTCCGTGTACGCGCATTGGTTCGAGAATAGCTTCGCCAACGGTAATTTTAGGGTTTAACGACGAGAAAGGATCTTGAAATATCATTTGGATGTGGCGACGCATTAGGCGAAGCTCCTCTCCAGCTAGCTTGTCTATTCTTTTTCCTTCAAATTCGATGCTCCCGCTTAGGCTTTTTACTAGGCCAACCAGCGTTCTACCTAACGAAGTTTTTCCGCAGCCCGATTCGCCTACCAAGCCAAATGTCTCGCATGGATAAACATCGAAGTGAACATTTTTTACCGCCTTGAAGAGCTTACGAGTTTTGCTAAATAGCGATCCACCAAAAGAGTATCCTGCATATAGATCTTTTACTGAAAGAATTGGTGCTTGTTGGTATAGCTGGTGATGCTGATTTTGGCGTGCTTCGTCGGTTTGCAGTATAATTGACGGCGATTCCTGTTCGGTGAACTCCTTAACGGTAAGTAGCCGTTCTGGACGATAATTAATGGGGGGAAGGCAGCTAATTAGCGCTTTGGTATAGGGTTGCTGCGGATGGTGAAAAATATTGGTAGATGACCCTTCCTCCACCATGTCACCGCGCCGCATTACCACAATGCGATCGCATACCTCGGAAACAATCCTCAAATCGTGTGATATGAATATTAGCGCCATTCCATACCGATTTTTCAGCGATTTCAGCAGCTCTAGTATCTCCTTTTGTACGGTAACATCTAGCGCAGTTGTAGGCTCGTCGGCAATGAGCAGCTGTGGCTTACACGATATGGCCATTGCTATCATAACCCGTTGGCGTTGGCCGCCACTTAGCTCGTGAGGGTAGGAGCGATAGGCCTTTTCGGGGTCGGGAAGAAGCACCTCGCCGAAAAGCTGCAGCGTTTTGGCCTTTGCTTCGCGACTATTTAGGCCTAGATTTTCTCTGGTCATCTCATCAACCTGCTCGCCGCAGCGAATGGTTGGGTTCAGGGCCGTCATTGGCTCCTGAAAAATCATAGCAATCTCGCGCCCCCTAACCCGTTGGGGGTAATTTTTGTCGGCCACGCAGAGCTCTACCTCTGTTCCATCCTCCTTACTAAAAAGAATGCTACCGCTAACTTTTGCCGCTGGTGGTAGTAGCCCCATGACGGCAAGAGAGGTGATGGATTTACCCGAACCTGACTCTCCTACGAGCCCAACCGACTCTCCTTTGTTTACCTTCAGGCTGATACTTTTAGCCACTGGGCCAACACCTTCGAACTCTACCGTGAGATTGCTAATTGTAAGCATGCTGATTTTCTAAAACGATGCTGCAATATCGCGAAAAATGATGGAGAGGCAAACTGTATTGCTTTTGTTGAACCGATTTAGGGCTGTTTTTTGGTGTACGGAAGCATTTTATGGACAATTTATTTGCTTACGATCTACTTTGTGTTAAATATTTATCTCCTGTATACGCTTTTTATCTGCCTTTCATCCGTTACACATTAGTAAATGTGCAGTTGTTGTGAAAATAAATCAAGTATTTTAACAAATTGATTTGTAGTATGTTTAGCCTTGGCTTATGGGTATTTATATTCATATTTTTTGACATGCTCTTTTGCTATACATTACTAACCATTTAGTGTAAAAGCTCCTTTTTGCGAACTTTGCACAAATTATTAATATCAATTTTAGCTATGAGAAAATTTAAATTACTGGCAATGTCCCTGTTGCTAGCAGGTGCAGCATTTACCTCTTGTACAAAAGACGATTTACTAGACGCTCCAGAGGCCGACAAGCCTGTTGTGACTGTTAAGCAAAACGGTGTTGCTGTTACTTCAATTACCGCAGAAGCAGGAGAAACAGTACCTGTTGTTGTTCGCTTCGATATGGGCGCTCAAAAAGATAAGCTAGAGAAGGTGAAGATTTCGACTACTATTGGTTCGCAAACCTTTACAGTAATGGATAGCACTTTGAACGAAGGTTGGTTCAATGGAGCGGATAAGTTTCATGAAGAAAAGTATAACGTTGCTGTAGGGCAAACTATTTCTACTATTACTTTCCAAGCGGTAGATAAAAAAGGACGTATTGGATCTACTACAATTTCTGTAGGACCAAAGGGTACGGTATCTTTAAAGCCACAAAGAGTTGTGTTGCTTGCTGGACAGCTTAATACAACAAGCACTTACGGCGGATTCTACTCTGTAATGACAGATAAAACCTATAAGCTTGAAGATGCAGTTTTCAATGCTCAGTATGTAGACTTTGTTTACTACTATGGTGATACAAATGGAGCAACCATATCGCCACTTTCTGATCCAATATTTAAGAAAGTTGATGCTGCAGGAAAGTATGTTGGACCAACTAACTACGATAACATAATTAGAAAGTTTGCTTTCTTGAATGCTACAAAGTTTGCGGTAGCAACTAGCGATGAATATACAAATGGTAAGATGCCAGCTGCCAGTTTAGTAGCAGATGGTCAAATAAAACTTAATGTTGGCGACTGCCGTGCATTCCAAACTGTACTTGGTCAAAAGGGTATTTTCAAGGTGGTTAAGATGGAAGGAACAAATGGTTCTAACCGCTCAATTACCCTAGATGTTAAGGTGATTCAGTAGTTTTTTGAAAAGAATATATGTGGCCATCTCCAGTTGGGGATGGCCTTTTTTGTTTTATCCGATTTTTAGATTGGTTCTGTCGTTATCTTAGAGGCATCTTTCACCATTTAGATCGCTTCTGTCATCATCTTGGAAGCATCTTTCAGCATTTAGATCGACATTGTCGCTAGCTTGGAAGCATTTGTCGGTGTTTAGATTGACATTGTCACCATCTTGGAAGCATTTGTCGGTGTTTAGATCGACATTGTCACTATCTTGGAAGCATTTGTCGGCTTTTGGATCGATATTTTTCTTTGGTTTTATTTTTCAGGAGGTGGTTTGGGGGCTGGTGCCTTCTTTATCCTTTTCTCGCGCTGCGGTATTCGGATGGAGAAAGCAGCATCACCTTGCTAAAGAGGCGCGAAAAGTAGAACGGGTCGTCGAATCCAAGCATTTGGGCAACTTCCTTTATGCGGATGCTGTTGTTGTCGAGCAGGTGGCAGGCTCGTTGTATTTTTAGGAAGGTAAAGTACTCCATCGGTGATCGGTTGGTTCGCTGCTTAAAGAGAGTCGAGAAGTGGGAGGCCGATAGGTTGGATGCTGCGGCTATTTCGGAGAGAATCAGTTTTCTGTGCAGGTTGTTTTTCATGTAAATGATGGCCTGCTCGAGAAAATTGTTATAGCGGGGGTGGCGATTACGGTCGTAAATATGGTTGTACTTAAAGAGGGTGAGCAGGTGGTTTAGGCACCCGCACGAGTAGGCAATGTTTTCGTCGCTTACTCCAGCGCTTAGCGTGGCTATAATCTCGTCAAACAGCAGGGTGTGCTCATCCCTTTCCTGGTAGGCGATGGACTGGAGAAGGTTGTCCTCGTTGGCGGTAAAAGTAGAGGCTGTGTGGCCAGTGAAATGTACCCAGTAAATGCTCCACGGGTTATGCCGATCTGCCCCATACCGGTGCGCATTGCCGGGCGGAAGGATGAAGAAGTTGCCAGGAAGCACCTCCTGACGGGGCTGGTTGCTATACTTAAACCAGCCTTTGCCTCCAACACAGTATATCAGGATGTACTCGGCGCATCCTTTTTCGCGCTCTCGGTAGTGGAAGTTGGCCACAGGGTAGTAGCCAATATCTGCCAGGTATAGATGGTTGATATATCCATCTTTTACCACCTGTTGAATAACCGAGCCAGGAATGTTTACCGCCATCTGCCCTGTAAACCCATCCTTCCTTTTCATTGTATTTGAGTTTGTTTTATGGTCGTATCTTGGCGGGCAAGATAGCAATCAATTGTTTCTTAAGAAAAAAATCTTGTTAACATTAATCGTGATATAATCCATGCTATCGTAGGATTGGGCATTTATTTATCCTTTAAGGTGCATTTAATTTGATTTTATTAAAAAAGAAAACTTAGCAAGTAACCGATAGTCTTAAAATCGTGAGGCTATCCTACAATAAAACAAATGGGAAAAAGCAATATTAACTTAGGTTACATCTTGGCAATCTCGGTTGCATCTGCCTTTGGTGGCCTGCTGTTTGGCTACGACTGGGTGGTGATTGGTGGTGCAAAACCATTCTACGAACCTTTTTTTGGAATTGCTGGCTCGCCTTTCCTGCAAGGATGGGCTATGAGTAGCGCTTTGGTTGGGTGTTTTGCTGGCGCAGGTCTTTCGGGAATGTTGAGCGATGCATACGGGCGCAAGAAGCTGCTGCTGCTAGCTGCTGCGCTTTTTATAATCTCTGCGCTTGGAACGGGAGCAACCAGCACCTTTTGGATCTTTATACTATTTAGGTTGATGGGTGGTGTGGGCATTGGCTTGGCTTCCAACCTTTCGCCGATGTACATAGCGGAGATATCGCCATCGAGCGTTAGAGGGCGGTTCGTATCGTTAAATCAGCTGACTATCGTTATTGGTATTTTGGCGGCTCAGCTTATCAACTGGCAAATAGCCGATCCCGTTGCGCCTAATACAACGTTATCGGAGATCTTGGCATCGTGGAATGGGCAAATGGGGTGGCGTTGGATGTTTTACGCTTGCGCCCTGCCGGCTATTTTATTTTTTGTATTTGTACTTTTTATCCCAGAGAGTCCGCGTTGGCTTGCAAGCAAAGGTCGGAATGAGCAGGCTTTTGCCATCCTTAAGCGAATAGCAGGCGACGAGTCGGCTAGAAGGGAGCTGGAGGAGATTAAAAAGGTGAGGGCTGAGGATGATACAAAGCCTTCGTTTGGGAGCTTGTTTAAGTCGGGTGCTGGACGAATTCTTACCATAGGTGTTGTTATTGCAATCTTCCAGCAGTGGTGTGGAATAAATGTGATATTTAACTATGCACAGGAAATTTTCTCGGCTGCTGGTTATAGCGTAACCGACATACTCTTCAATATTGTGATTACTGGTAGCGTTAACCTACTCTTCACCTTTGTTGCCATTTATACGGTAGATAAAATTGGGAGAAGGGCGCTTATGCTGATTGGTGCAGGTGGATTGGCACTTATTTATACCATTCTTGGTTCGCTCTATTTTTTTCAGGTGCAAGGGTTGCCGCTCCTTATTTTGGTGGTGCTGGCAATTGCCTGCTACAGCATGTCGTTGGCTCCAATTACCTGGGTGGTTCTTTCCGAAATATTTCCGAATAGGATTAGAGCTGCAGCCATGTCGGTGGCCACATTGGCCTTATGGGCTGCCTGTTTTTTGCTAACCTACACATTTCCGCTACTCAATAAGGGTTTTGGTGCAGCAGGAACCTTCTGGCTTTATGGGATAATATGCGTGTTCGGGTTGGTTTTTATTTGGATAAAGCTGCCCGAAACAAAAGGGAAATCGCTAGAGCAAATAGAGGAGGAGCTGCGGGGTAAATAGCCGTATGGCTTATCGCGGATTTGTCTATGTCTGAATCTGCAAGTCTAGGTTATACTCTCTTTTTCTCTCCAGTCAGAGAGCTGTAGTGTTGTGTTATGAAGGTATATTACTTATTAAAATATTAGGGAGTCGCTAAAAGATGGAAGTAAAAGCGTGGAGCGAGGTTGTGGTCATTCCTACCTACGGGATAGGGCAACCCGAAAAGAATCCAATTTTTTTAGAAAAAAGAGTCTACCAAGGGAGTAGCGGCTCGGTTTACCCGCATCCTGTAGTCGAAAAAATTGAGGATGTTAAACAGGATGTGGAGTGGAATGCCGTTTTTCTCGAAAACAGGTATTTGAAAATTATGATTCTGCCCGAGCTCGGCGGGCGTGTACAGATGGCGTACGACAAGGTAAAGCAGCGTCATTTTGTTTACTATAATCAGGTAATTAAGCCTGCGTTGGTGGGGCTAACTGGCCCTTGGATATCGGGAGGTATCGAGTTTAACTGGCCGCAGCACCACCGTCCTAGTACTTATCAGCCAACTAGCTGGTGCATCGAGGAAAATTCTGATGGGAGTAAAACGGTTTGGTGCAATGAGGTGGAGCGGATGTTCCGAACTAAGGGAATGGCGGGATTTACGCTTTATCCAGATAGCGCTTACATGGAGATAAAGGTGAAACTTTACAACCGGACAGCTCTGCCTCAAACTTTTTTGTGGTGGGCCAATCCCGCTGTTAAGGTAAACGACGACTATCAAAGCGTTTTTCCACCAGATGTGCATGCCGTTTACGATCATGGAAAGCGAGACGTTTCCTCTTTTCCTATAGCTACAGGAACCTACTATAAGGTGGACTATTCGGAAGGTGTAGATATCTCTCGGTATAAAAATATTCCGGTACCAACTTCGTATATGGCTGTTGAGTCGAAGTACAATTTTGTTGGAGGATACGAAAATGATACTAAAGGTGGGTTGCTGCACGTGGCTAACCATCATGTGTCACCAGGTAAAAAGCAATGGACTTGGGGACACGGCGACTTTGGTCGAGCTTGGGATCGGAATCTTACCGATGAGGATGGCCCTTATATTGAGCTGATGTGTGGTGTTTATACTGATAATCAGCCAGACTTCTCGTGGTTAATGCCCTATGAGGAGCGCGATTTTAGGCAGTACTTTATGCCATATCGCGATCTTGGGATGGTGAAGAACGCTACTAAGGAAGCTTTGGTTAACTTGGAAGTGGACGAAAAAAGAGCTTTAATAAAGGTGTATACAACCTCGGTATACAAGCAGGCGACCGTTTGCTTGAGGGTGAATGGAGTGGTTGCTTTTGAAAGTAAGGTTGATTTTTCACCAGAAATGTCCTTCGAACAGCTCGTCGAGTTGCAACGTAGCGGGATTAATGTCGAGGATTTCTACGTAGTAGTAAAAGATTCCAGCGGAAAAATTTTGGTAGACTATTGTCCCGAAAAACCAGCTGAAAAGCCCATTCCAGCACCTGCAAAGGCGGCTCTGCAGCCTGCTGATGTGGATACCATTGAAGGTCTTTTTCTAACCGGATTGCATTTGGAGCAGTATCGTCATGCTACCTATAATCCAACAGATTACTACCAGGAGGCATTAAGGCGCGATCCTAAAGATGTTAGATGTAACAATGCAATGGGGTTGTGGTTGGTTCGTCACGGAAAGTTTGCCGATGCAGAGCCATATTTGCAGCAGGCTGTAGCAGCTCTTACCGAGCGTAATCCAAATCCTTACGATGGAGAACCTCTGTTTAATCTAGGCGTATGCCTTCGTTTTCAGGGTAAAAATGACAATGCGTTTGGTAAGTTTTATAAATCAACATGGAATGCTGCGCTTCAAGATGCTGCGTACTTTAATTTAGCTCAGCTTTCATCCATCAAACAGAATTGGGATGAAGCGTTAGACACCATAAATCGTTCGCTAATCCGCAATTGGCATAACCATAAAGCGCGCCATTTAAAGATTGCCATACTTCGGAAGAAGGGGCGTTTAGATCAGGCTAGGCTTCTTGTTCAAGATTCGCTTCAGCTAGATCAATTTAATATAGGAGCAATTTTTGAGCAATGGATCCTCGAAAACACTTCGGAGGTATTGCTAAGAATAAAAGAGCTTACCAATAAAAACATACACGATTTAATCGAATACTCGTTAGATTATGCTGCCGCAGGAATGTACGATGAAGCCATTGAGTTGCTTAGTTTAGGCGTTGATTGTGGTAACGACACCTATCCGATGGTTTACTATCTGATGGGGTGGTATGCGATGAAAGCACCATACGAAGATCAACCTGATGAACTGAATGAGCCTGCACGTGACTACCTTAAAAAGGCAGCCTGCATGAGGCCTGATTACTGCTTTCCCAATAGATTGGAGGAGGTGGTGGCACTTCAGTTTGCTATAAAAGCGAATGGATCCGATTCGAAGGCTCCTTACTATTTGGGCAATTTTTGGTATAACGCACGTGAATATAGCATGGCAACGGCTTGTTGGGAAAAGGCTCGTGAGTTGGACTACACCTTCCCTACGGCGCATAGAAATCTTGCGCTGTCCTACTACAACAAGCAAGGTAAGCCTCAAGCTGCCTTGGCAGAGCTGGAAGAGGCCTTTAAGTTGAATACACGAGATGCGCGGATTCTGATGGAGCTAGACCAGCTTTACAAGAAGTTAAACTATCCTTACAAGTTTAGGTTAGAGCTACTCGAAAAGCATCCTGATTGTCTTTCTTTAAGGGACGATCTGCTATTGGAGCAGGCTACACTATATAATATGCTTGGAGGCTACTCAAAGGCTTTAGAGCTGCTTTCATCAAGACACTTCCATCCTTGGGAAGGTGGAGAAGGAAAGGTTACTGGGCAGTATGTATACGCTCATACGGAGTTGGGTAAGCAGGCGTTGAGAAATGGGGATTACAGCCAAGCAATCGTTCATTTTAGTGAGGCTCAATATTATCCTGATAATTTGGGAGAAGGAAAGTTGACAGGTGCATTGGAAAACGATATTTTATACTATCAAGGTTGCGCGTATTCTGCACTAGGAAATACGGCAAAGGCTGAAGAATGCTGGACTTTAGCAACTAAGGGGCAAAAAGAACCTTCTAATGCCTTTTTCTATAACGATCAGCAACCTGATAAGATTTTCTACCAAGGTTTATCTCTTCGTAAGTTAGGCTATGAAAGAGAGGCTATTCAACGATTTAAAGCATTAAGCAATTACGGAGAGCTGCATTTTGATGATCAGGTGAAGATCGACTACTTTGCAGTTTCGCTACCCGATTTGCTTATTTGGGAAGAAGATCTAAACCGTCGTAATACAATTAACTGTAGCTATTTGATGGCGTTAGGATTTCTTGGACAAGGAAGAACCGAAAAGGCAATTGAGCATCTTCGATGGGTGCTAAGTAAGGATGTGAACCATCAAGGAGCAGTGAGAGAACTAACAAACCTAAATTAATAGACTTTGTGTGCATTTTGCATTACTGAAGCTAGTTGAGTAATGCTGCCGCATCTGTTTGTTTAAAACATAAGTATACTATGAGAAAATTATTTAGCGTACTAGTGGTATCTTTTCTTTTTGTTGCACCAGCTGCTTGGGCTCAGAAAGATAAAATAGATCTATCTGGTAAGTGGGGATTTCAGCTGGATGCAACAGATTTTGAGCGAGCTTTTGAAAATAGTGGAGCTCACAAGGATTTGTTAAACGATCAGGTCATACTTCCAGGAACGACCGATTCAAACAAAAAAGGTATTCAGACAACCAATAAGCCAATTAATAGACTTTCTCGCTATTACGAATACGTAGGCCCTGCTTGGTATCAAAAGGAGGTGGTAATTCCAGAAAGTTGGGAGGGTAAATCTATAGAGTTGGAGTTCGAGAGAATACTTTGGATGAGTTCGCTATATATCGATGGGAAGCTGGTCAACTCCGTAAAAAGTTTTAGTACGGCGCACATTTATGATCTAAGTAAGGTTTTACGTCCCGGCAAGCATCGCATATCCATATGCGTAGATAATAGGGTTGGGCCTGAGTTTGATAGGTGGAGTCATGCTTTTTCTGAATATACGCAAACTTGCTGGAATGGTATCGTAGGCAAAATGGAGCTACGTGCATATGATGCTGTGAACATAAAAGATATTCAGGTGTATCCCGATATTGAAAAAAAGCAGGCAAGAGTTGTATGTACCATAGAAAATCTAACCAATAAAGAAGTAAAGGGTAGCCTAAGCATGTCTGCTACTACGACGAATTCTTCTAAGATGCATCAGGTAAAAGGAGTAAACATCCCATTTGGAGGTTCGGACAAGATGATTAAGGCTGAGGTTGTTTTGCCAATGAGTAAAGATGTTCAGCTTTGGGATGAATTCACGCCTGTTTTATATGATTTAAAAGCGAGCTTGTATGCTAATGTCGAGGATGCTCAATTTAGCAACACAAAGAACGTTGTATTTGGAATGCGAAGTTTTGGATCGGATGGCTCGAAGTTTACATTAAACAACCGAAAAATATTTTTAAGAGGTACGCTCGAGTGCGGAATATTTCCATTAACAGGCTATCCAGACATGACGGTTGAGGGATGGTTGAGAATTTGTAATATAGTAAAAAGCTACGGTTTAAATCATATCCGTTTTCACTCGTGGTGTCCACCCAAGCAAGCATTTGTAGCTGCCGATCAAACCGGAATTATGCTGCAGGTAGAGCTCCCTTTTTGGGGCGAAGCAACAAAAAAAAGTGACCCTTTAAGCCTGTTCTTACATGATGAAATGGCTAATATACTTAAGGCGTATGGCAACCACCCTTCGTTTGTAATGCTTTGCATGGGAAATGAGCTGCGTGGTAACTTTGACGTAATGGCCGACTTAGTTGATTTTGGTAAGGCTACCGATTCTCGGCATCTCTATAGTGGTTCAACAGCTCGTAAGCATTTGGATCAGGATCAGTATTACGTGTCGCATGTAACATCAGCAGGTGGTATTACAACTTATGGAGCTCGTGGCCCTCAAACCGATTACGATTTGCGTAAGGCGTACGATGTTCTTAAAGTTCCAGGTGTGGCTCACGAAGTTGGCCAGCGTGCAGTTTATCCAAATTTTGATGAGATAAAGAAGTACACCGGAGTTCTTTACCCTCGCAATTTTGAGCTTTTCCGAGATTCTCTAATCAAGCACGGGATGATGGATCAGGCTAAAGATTTTTTCAACGTTTCGGGGAATATGACAGTTATGCTTTACAAGGAAAGTATTGAAGCCCTATTGAGAACTCCCAATAGTGGAGGTTTTCAGCTGCTTGATTTGCACGATTTCCCAGGTCAGGGAACGGCTTTAGTTGGAATATTGGATCCTTTTTGGGATTCAAAAGGATTTGTAACCCCAGAGAAGTTTCGAGAATTTTGTAGTCCAACAGTTCCTATTTTACGTCTTAAAAAAAGGGAGTATTTTGCTACAGATACGTTAGTTGCTACAGCTGAGCTATTTCATTATGGCCTAAAGCCCATCGTGGCTCCGTTAACATGGGATATTCGTAAAGAAGACGGAAAGGTTGTTGCAGCAGGTAAGTTTAGTAAGCAGGTAATTCAGCCGTCTTGTTTGGCTGCGTTGGGTAATGTGCAGGCTTCATTAAGGAGTATTGATGTTGCACAAAAACTTACTGTAACTATTTATGTTGGAAAGTCGGTTAAGAACTCATGGGATATCTGGGTTTATCCAACTTCTACCATGCAGGAGGCTGTTGGCTACGTTGTTGCGAAGACAATCGATGATGCGACAATTGCAGCACTAAATGCAGGTAAAAAAGTGCTCCTTATTCCAGATATAAAGCAGCTTAATGGGAAAGTTGGTGATTTTCAAAATCACTTCTGGTGTCCAATTATGTTCCGTTGGGATCCAATGACAATGGGAACACTTGTGAATCATCATCATCCTGCATTTAAGCATTTTCCTTCCTCTTTTTTTACAGAGTGGCAATGGTGGAATATCATAGAAAATTCTGTTTCTCTCAATCTCGATCAAGCACCTGTGGATTTACGTCCTTTGCTTCAGCCAATTGATACCTACGATCGTTGCTTGAAGTTGGGAGTGATATTTGAGGCAAAAGTTGGCAGAGGGAAGCTGCTAATGGCTTCAATCGATTTCGAGAAAAACATGGAAAATCGTCCTGCGGCACAGGAACTTCTTAAAAGTTTAAAACAATACGTTGCTAGCTCTGATTTTGCCCCTAACAATCAGCTAACAGTAGAGTTTATTCAGGGGTTATTTAAAAAGCCAACGTTACTTACAGGGGCAAAAATAGTGAAGTGTGACAGCTATGAAACAGGTAATGAGCCTGATAAGATGATCGATGGAAACCCCAATACTATTTGGCACACGGCCTACAATAATCCTGGCAATTTTGCAGTGACCAATAAACAGACGGAAACCAATTATCCTCACGAAGTTCAAATAGAGTTGGCAAATGACGTTGATTTTTCGGGATTTACCTACATTCCTCGAACTGATGGAGAGAATGGCTTAATTTCAGATTATGCTTTTTACATAAGTAATGATGGGAAAAATTGGGGCGATCCTGTAGTTAAAGGATCGTTTAATCAGTCTGTTGATCGTACAAATGTGCTATTTAAGGCTAAAGTTAAGGCTAAGTACATTCGCTTTGTGGCTCTGTCTGGTTTCGATGGGCAGAAGTGGGCTTCTATGGCAGACTTGGAGTTAATACCATAGTTTAAAATAAGGGGGATATGCTCACGCATTCCCCCAAATCAGTTCTATGGGCATTTGGTAGCCAATGCTACCTTGTGCCTATGAAAATATATAAACGCCATTCAAAAGTAAGAAAATTGTCTTATTAACGCTTATGAAACGAATTTTTTTAACCAGATAAGAGAGTATTTAGGTTTATCTGGTTTTTAGAAGCGAGGTGTTTATGGCATATAAAAAAAGAGCGCGAATTATTTCGCGCTCTCTTTTTTATAGGATCTACTATTTTACAGGGTTTCCATCTGCATCAATAATAATAACTTCAAGTCCAAGACTTTTTACGCTATCTAAAACTTTCTCTTTGTCTCCAACAACAACCCAAGTAAGGTGTCCTGGTTTGATAATTTGCTTAGATGCTTGTTGTACATCTGCTGTTTTTACGGCCTTTAGGTTCTTGGCGTAGTCTTCAGGATAGGAATCCTTAAGATTGTTAGAAACTATTTTGTTGATGGTGTTCAAAACGGCACTACCTGTTTCGTAGTTTCCAGGAATTTGTAGCAGCATGTTGTTTTGATTCTTGGTTATTTCCTCTACAGTGGCAGGTTTTTCTCCCACGTATTCCTTAAGTTCTCTTTCAATTTCTTGAATAGTCTCCTTCGTCTTGTCTGACTGAACAGCGGTGGATACTAAGAAGGGCTGCTGGCCGGCGGTTTCGCGAACATAAGATCCCGCTCCGTATGTCCAATGCTTGTCTTCTCTAATGTTCATGTTAATGCGAGAGGTGAATTCGCCACCAATGATTGCATTGGCAATATCAAGAGCCGCTTCGTTCATGCCTTTTGCTGCAGGAGTAAGATTTCCAACAAGAACTGTAGATTGTTGTGATTGAGGACGATCGATGAAGTAGATAACCTCTCTGGATGGAAGGTCAACGTTGGCTATTTGCTTTTTAGGAGCAGTTCCTTTTTTCCAATCCTTAAGGGCAACTTCCATTTTTTGCTTCAAATCGTTAATGCTAATATCGCCAACAACAATTAGTGTTGCGTTGGAAGGAACAAGCCATGTCTTGTATGCTTTAAGCAAATCATCTTTGGTGATGCTGCTTACAGAAGCTTCGGTACCCGAACCGGTAAACGGATTGCTGTAAACGTGGTTGTTCCCGTAAAGTGCTCTTGGGAAAACACGTTGTACCATTGCGTTAGGACGTGATTTTTCTTGCTTAATGCCTACGAGCATCTCTTTCTTAAGACGATCAAACTCCTTTTCGGGGAAGGTTGGATTCAGGAGGACATCCGCAAATATGGCAAGAGATTTGTCTACGTTACCTTTAAGCGAGTTAAGGAAAATGTAGGATTGATCTAAGCTAGCGCTAGTGCTTAGTCGGCTACCTAACGACTCAATATCTTCGCTAACTTGTAAAGCGGAACGAGTCTTGGTTCCCTCATCTAGCATATTCATAAGCAGCTTGTTGGTTCCTGCCTTATTTCCAAAGTCTGCGGCGTATCCAGCATCAAAAGTAAGAACCATGTTAACAGCTGGGATCGCTTTTCTTTCGGCAAGAATGATATTAAGCCCATTGCTAAGGGTTGCTTTTTGGAACTTAGGGAAGGTTGGTGTAGGAGGCACACCAAGTTCAGGCATTTTGGTTCTGTCTGCATCGGCGGTTGTGGGTTTTGCTTCTTTAAAAGGAACAACTTCAAGAACGTACAAACCGTCTGTTAGCCATTTGTTTGCTACCTCTTTTAGGTTTTGGGGCGTAGCGTCCATCTGTTGCTGAAGAACAACTTTGTAGAAATCAGGATCGCCATGGAAAGTTTGGTAGGTTGCTAAAACATCAGACTTACCTCCAAATCCACCAATACGCTCAAATCCTTGAACCATGTTGCTGTAAAGCTTTGTCTTTACCTTTTCTAACTCTTCGGCAGTTGGGCCTTCTTTTAGAAATTTCGCCAACTCCTCGTTAATTACTGCTTCAATTTTTGATAGTTCTACTCCAGGTTTGGCAGAAGCCATAATCATAAATTGTCCCGCAATTTCGTTAGTTCCGGCATAGGCATTTACGCTAGTTGCCAGCTGATCGGTGTATACCAACCTTTTGTATAACCTAGAAGTTTTGCCACCGCTAAGCACAGATGATACCAAATCAAGCATATTACTATCCCAGTTTCCATCTTCGGGGATATTCCAAACCATGTGAAGCCTTGCTTGAGGGACACGGTCCTGCATTATTTGGCGTTGTGTTCCTGTCATTTTAGCCGGGAATGCTGTGTATTTTGTTACAGGAGGTCCTGCTTGAAGCCCTCCAAAATATTTTTTCACTTTTTCTAATGCTTCATTGGTATTGATGTCTCCAGCAATAACAACGGTGGCATTATTTGGACCATAGTAGGTTTTAAACCATTCTTTTATGTCAGCAAGACTTGCGGCGTTAAGATCTTCCATTGAGCCTATAACTTCCCAAGAGTATGGATGTCCTACTGGGTAAGTTGCTTTTCCAATGGTTTCCCAAACACGTCCGTAAGGCTCATTTTCACCTTCACGTTTTTCATTTTGAACAACACCGCGCTGCTCGTCAAGCGTAGCTTGGTCAATAGCATTTACCATGTAGCCCATACGGTCGCTTTCCAACCAAAGAATTTGATCGAACGACGATGTTGGCACGTTTTCAAAGTAGTTGGTACGGTCGTTACTCGTTGTTCCGTTAAGGTCTGTTGCTCCAAGTTTGTCTACTGCTTTAAAATAGTCGGTTTTGTGGTGTTCGCTGCCATTAAACATTAGATGCTCGAAAAGGTGAGCAAATCCTGTTTTGCCTACTTTTTCATTTTTCGAACCCACATGGTACCATACGTTGAAGGCAACAATTGGTGCTTTGTGATCCTCGTGGATAAGCACTGTAAGACCATTGTCGAGAACAAACTTCTTGTAAGGAATATCAATATCCTTGATGTTGAAGTTGCTCGGCTGCGCAAAAATGGACGTAACGCCAATTAGGCACAGGAGTGAAAGAATAGTTTTCTTCATTTCATCTGAATTTTTATTACAACTAAGGGTAATTAAATAAATAGACGTTAAAATACGTGGTAAGTTACAAATTTTAGTCAATATTTTGAACAAACATTAACGATATACTACAAAACAGGAGGCTAGTTTTGCAGCCTCCTGTTTTGTATTGTTGATAGTTTACGGCGATATTATTCTTTTCGATTAAATAGGCTTCTGAATAGCTCTTCCACTTTGGTAACAAATACAACGTTGATTCCAGAAGGTATATTAAGCCCTTTTTGTCCATATTTTGATATGTATATTGTCTTAAATCCAAGACGTTGGGCTTCTGCAATTCGTTGATCTAACCTTGTTATTGGTCGAATTTCACCCGATAGTCCAACTTCGGCCGCAAAGCAAACGTCTGTTGATATTGGGATGTCTAGGTTGGATGAAAGTACGGCACTTATTACAGCCAAGTCGATGCAAGGGTCTGCGAGCTTGATACCTCCGGCGATATTAAGGAATACATCTTTAGCTCCGAGCTTGAAGCCAACGCGTTTTTCAAGCACGGCAAGAAGCATGTTTAGCCGTCGTATATCAAATCCTGTTGTCGACCGTTGAGGTGTTCCGTATGCAGCAGAACTTACAAGTGCTTGTACTTCTATCATAAATGGGCGATTGCCATCGAGAGCCGCTGTTATAGCTATTCCGCTCAGGAGGCTATCGTGTTGCGTTACCAGCATTTCGGACGGGTTGTCAACTTCGCGTAGGCCATGCCCTGTCATTTCGAATATGCCCATTTCGGCTGTCGAACCAAATCTGTTTTTTGCAGAGCGTAGCAGTCGATAAATATGGTTGGAGTCTCCTTCAAACTGAAGCACAACATCCACTATATGCTCTAAAACTTTAGGACCAGCAATGGTTCCATCCTTTGTAATGTGGCCTATTATAAATATTGGAGTTGAGGATTGTTTAGCGTAGCGCAATAGCATCGCGGCAGTTTCTCGTATTTGGCTTACACTTCCTGGAGAAGAATCTATACGATCGGTTAAGAGTGTTTGTATAGAATCAATTACAACCAAATCTGGATTAACATTTTGTGCTTGATTTATAATGTTTTCTACTAATGTTTCACAGTAAATTAGGCAGTCTGAGTTTTTTCCACCTAAACGTTCGGCTCGTAGCTTAATTTGCTGAGCACTTTCCTCTCCCGAAACGTAGAGTGTTTTCAGTCCATGCGTACGAAGTGCAATTTGTAGGCTTAGTGTCGATTTGCCAATTCCTGGCTCTCCTCCTATAAGAATTAGCGATCCAGGAACAACACCACCTCCTAGTATTCTGTTTAGTTCTCCTGAATTTAATGCAATTCGAGGTGTTTTTTCAAGATCAATTTCGTCTATCCGCAGTGGCTTGCTGGTTTCTAAGCCAAAAGAAGTTGGTGCTGCAGAACTTTTTGATACAATTTCTTCTGCAAAGGTGTTCCATTCTCCGCAGGAAGGGCACTTTCCCAGCCATTTAGGAGAATCGTATCCGCAACTTTGGCAGAAGTAGGCTTTTTTCACTTTAGCCATATAGCTGATTTCTTGATTTGGTAAATCTTGGTTTAAAATAAATCAAAAAGTGGATTTATTTGCTAGTTAAATCCACTTAAAATATATAAAGGCATGGCATTTACTTTCGAATGCTATCTAGCAGCGCTTTGGTAGACAGGCCTTCCTTTATATCGAGCGTTAGCACTTTTCCTCCTTTGGAGGAAACGATGTCGTACCCAACAATATCTTTAGGGAGTTGGTCGGCACCTTTTACCAGCACGTTTGGTTGGATGAATTTGATAAGACTATAGGGCGAGTCCTCCTCGTTAATAATTACCGCATCAACAAAGGACATTGCAGCAACCATCATTGCTCTCGATTCCTGATCTTGTATCGGTTTTCCTTCACCTTTTAACCTAAGCACAGAGCTGTCTGATTGCAGCCCAACAATAAGCACATCTCCGAGGCTTGCGGCTTGTGTTAGGTACTCAATATGTCCTCGATGGAGGATATCAAAGCAGCCGGTTGTGAACACAACTTTTTTGTCGAATAGGTTCCAGATGGCTAAATGGCGACCAAGTTCTTCTAGATCAACCATCTTTTTTTTAATGCTAGTGAGCTTGTTCATGAGTCAGGATGGTTTTTGTTGCTATTTCTTTTATTTGAAGGTAATATAAGAAAATAAGTCTAAAAAACAGCAATTTTAGATTATGGGAATAAAAGAAAACCTCGCCAACATGTTGACGAGGTTTTCGGAATACTATTTACGGCTAGATCACTCTATTGGTTTCGGTATCTGGGAAAACTATCCAAGGTTTAAATGTTTTGGCTTCCTCGAAATCTAACGTTGCGTAGGATATGATGATGAGTACATCGCCAACCTCTGCTTTACGGGCGGCTGCTCCATTTAGGCAAATAGCACCGCTTCCGCGCTCGCCTTTAATTATGTAGGTTTCTAGGCGCTCTCCGTTGTTAACGTTTACGATCTGAACCTTTTCGTTTTCAATCATATTGGCCGCTTCTAGCAACTCTTCGTCGATGGTGATGCTGCCGATATAGTTAAGATTAGCTTCGGTAACTTTTACGCGGTGAATCTTCGATTTTACAACCTCAATAAGCATAGCCTTTTACTTTAGTCTGATATTATCGATTAGTCGTATTGCTCCTACTTTAACGGCAATACATCCATAAATGTTGCTTGATTCGTCCCACGATGAAACGCTTTGGAGCGTATCCGCATCGACGATGTCAAAATACTCTACGTCAAGTTCATTATCGGCATTAATTTCGTGAACAACCATTTGGTTTAATGCCGAAATCGAAGTTGAACGCTCCTGCTTTTGGGCGTTGCTTAAGGCGCGGTATATTAAAGGTGCGCTGTTTCGTTGTGCAGGATTAAGAAGCATGTTGCGCGAGCTTAGTGCCAGCCCATCGCTGTCGCGAACTATCGGGCAGGGAATGATCTCCACCTTGAGCTTAAGCTGCTTAACCATATCTTTAATGATGGCTATTTGCTGAAAATCTTTTTCGCCAAAGTATGCCTTATCTGGCTGAACAATGTCAAATAGCTTGCTGACAACTTGTGCCACTCCATTAAAATGACCAGGCCTTTTAGCTCCTTCCATCACCTTATCGATGGAGCCGAAATCAAAAATACGGGAATCCTCTTCTGGATATATTTCTGCTACCGAAGGCGTGAAAACAAGGTTTACACCACGTTCTTCAAGTAGGGCAATGTCCTTTTCGGGCATGCGCGGGTAATTCTTCAGGTCGTTTTTATCGTTAAATTGAGTTGGGTTTACAAAGATGCTAGAAACGGTAAAGCAGTTATCGTTCAAACTCTTATCAACCAACGAAACGTGACCTGAATGTAACGCCCCCATGGTGGGAACAAAGCCTATTACGCGACCTGCTGCTTTTTGAAGTGCAACTTCCTGCCTTAGCTCTGCCGCTGTTGTGACAACCTTCATTAATCAAAAAATTTGCGCAAATATACCAATATCCCAATAATACAATCTAAAACAGGCTACTCTTTTTCAGTTAAAGCAGGTTAAGCAAGTTTTCCACAACTCTTTCTAACCTCAAGAAAAATAGCTACCTTTGCATTCAACTTTCTCCATCTATAGACCTGAAAAAGACATGAAAAGCAGTAGGGTACTTTTTGTGAGTACGGAAATTACTCCATATTTACCAGAGAACGAAATTTCAATCTTAAGTCGTTATCTCCCTCAAGGAGTTCAAGAACAAGGTAAAGAAATTAGAACCTTTATGCCTAGGTTTGGCTGTATTAACGAACGCCGTAACCAGCTGCACGAAGTGATTCGACTCTCCGGAATGAACCTTATCATTAATGACACTGATCATCCACTAATCATTAAGGTTGCATCGATTCCTGCAGCGCGTATGCAGGTTTACTTTATCGATAATGAAGATTACTTTCACCGGAAGCAAATCTTGAAAGATGAATCGGCCGAATTTTTTGAAGATAATGACGAGCGCGCCATCTTTTATGCCCGGGGTGTTTTGGAAACAGTACGAAAACTTCGTTGGTCTCCTGACATTATACATTGTCAAGGTTGGTTTACTGGGCTGGTTCCTTTATATGTAAAAAAACTTTTCAAGGAAGATCCTCTCTTCTCGCATACTAAGGTTGTATTTTCTGTTTACGACGACGAGTTTACAAAACCTTTAGATGTTAATTTTAAGAAAAAAGTAATCCTAGAGGGTATTAAAAATAAGGATGTAGAACAATTAACGGATCCAACTTACGTTAATCTTATTAAGTTTGCCTCCCAGTATTCCGATGGTATGATAATTGGTAGCGAAAAGATAAACTCTGAAGTCGCAGAATATCTTAAAGGTTACGATAAGCCAGTTCTTCAGTACCAAGGAATGGAGAATTATGTTGAAGCTTACACCGATTTTTATGATCAAATATTTGACAAAGCATAGCCGTAAGTTTTTTGTATTAGGAGTAGTTGCGTCGTTGGCGTCGCTTTCTTTTACCTCTTGTACTGACGTAGATAATACCTTAGGGGAAGATTTAGTTGATAAGAGGCCTGTAAAAATAGATGATACCTTTATTCTTAATGCCTATACAGCAGAAGGTACCCAGTTTCCATCTAGTTTGTCCAATACGGGTTGGCTTGGATCGTATAAGGATCCTATATACGGGGAGACTGAGGCTTCGTTGGCAATCCCCTTTTATCCGATAGATTTTTCATTATATAACTCATTGTGTGATAGTATGATGAAGTCTAAATTGAAAATACAAAGAATGGTGTTGACTCTAAAACTGAATAAAGGGGTTGGAGATTCTTTAGATTTTCAGGGATTAGAAGTTCATAGAATGACAGATTCAATTAGAGCATATACTCAAAATTACTCAAACTCATTGTTAAAAGATAAAATAGAAGGGAAATCTATAGGATTTAAGAAGTATAATAGAATTAAAAATGATACCATACAAATTAAGCTAGATCAGGAATTTGCCGAAAAAATATTCAGTCTTACTCCTAGCGATACAACAAAAATAGATAGAAGTATAACTGCTTTTCATCGGAAGATTTATGGACTTTACTTGAAGAGTACTCGTATGGCTGGTAATGGGGGATTGCATGAAGTTTTGTTTAGTAATTCAAGTTTAAGTTTGTCTTATACGGCTAAATCCAAAAAGACAAATAAGGATACAACGCTTTATTGTAATTTTGGTATTACTTATAATACTCAATATGGTCCGTTAACTCCAGGAGTAGGTTTTGTTAGCCATACGTATAATGGAACAAGTGCCTTGAGTCCAAAGAAAATAGTAAACTCCAAGACAACCGATTTAGGAACTCCAGAATCGCTGACTTATGTGCAAGGGTTAGGAGGGTTAAGAACTTTGCTAAAGTTTGATCAAGAATCGGTAAAAAAATGGGAAAATAAGAATAGAAATATTCACCGTGCAGAGTTGATTGTTGATGTTCCTGAAGAGGGTGGCCCTTTAGATTACTACAGGCTTCCAGCAGCTTTAAGTGGCTACAGCATGAATGTAAAGGATACGACTTTTATACCAGATATGGCTGTTTATGCAGGAAATAGAACGAATGCATATTTTAATAGGAGTAAAAAGCAGTATTCGATAAACATTACGACTTATTTTAAAGATGTAATGAGGAATCCATCAAAGGCTAGGGAACTTTATTTGTATGCTGGCTTTCCTAATGGGCTTTCATCGTCGTCTTCTCAAGTTTCATATACTACGCTTACGGCTGATTATTTAGCGTTTCCTTCGCAGATAATTTTAGGAAACAGAAATTCGGCAAATCCGTTCAAGTTGCGAATAACATACAGTGAAAACGAATAAAAAAGAGGGCTTTGCCCTCTTTTTTATTTTTATCTGGTTGTATATTGTTCCTTATAGTATTTTTCGTATTCTCCAGAAACAATTCTTTCTAACCAGCTAGTATTGTTAAGATACCATTCTACGGTTTTTTCGATACCTTCCTCGAATTGAAGAGAAGGGGTCCACCCTAACTCTTTTTCAATCTTAGTTGCATCAATAGCATAACGAAGATCGTGGCCTGCCCTGTCTTTGACGTAGGTAATAAGAGATTCTGCAGTTCCTTCCGCTTTGTTCATCTTCTTATCCATTATTTTGCAAAGCACTTTAATGAGATCGATATTTTTCCACTCATTATGACCTCCAATATTGTAGGTTTCCCCGTTCTTACCACGATGGAATACTAGGTCAATTGCACGAGCGTGGTCTACCACGTAAAGCCAGTCGCGAATATTTTCACCTTTACCATAAACGGGTATTGGATTTCCTTTTTTGATATTGTTAATTGCTAAAGGAATTAATTTTTCGGGAAACTGGTTTGGGCCATAGTTATTAGAGCAGTTAGATATAACAACTGGCAATCCAAATGTATGGTGGTAAGCCATAACTAGGTGGTCAGAGCTGGCTTTAGAGGCAGAATATGGACTACGTGGATCGTAAGAGGTGTTTTCGTAGAAGAACCCAGTTTCTCCCAATGATCCATATACTTCGTCGGTAGATACATGGTAGAATAATTTTCCTTCGTAGTTTCCTGCCCATTTCGATTTAGCAACATTGAGCAATGTTACTGTTCCTACTATGTTTGTTTGGATAAACTCCATAGGATTGGTAATTGAGCGGTCTACGTGTGATTCTGCAGCAAGGTGTATTACTGCATCAACGTTTTCTTCGTCGAAGAGCTTGTCGAGCAGTGCAGCATCACAAATATCACCTTTTACAAACTTGTAGTTTGGAGCTTGCTCAATATCTTTTAGATTTTCAAGATTACCAGCATAGGTAAGCTTGTCGAGGTTGATAATGCGATAGTTGGGGTACTTGTTTACCAGTAGTCTCACAACGTGGGATCCAATAAAACCAGCACCTCCTGTAACAACGATTGTTCGCATGTTTAAAAATTTTGTAAGGTTAAACCTCTTATTTCTGTTTTGCAAAAAATTATACTCTAAGAATGCAGCATGCGCCGAAAAGGGGGTATTACTGTTTCTTTTCTCTCTCCTTTTGCAGCTTTAACTCCCATTTCCAGGCCGAAAGAAGCGTATCTTCTACCGTTTCTTCGGCTTTCCACCCAAGCTCGTTGTTGGCAAGGGTGGTATCAGCCCAAACCTTTTCAATATCACCTGCTCTTCTGCTTACTATTTTGTAGTTAGGTTTAACGCCCGATACTTTTTCGAAGATATCTACTATTTCAAGAACAGAGAGTCCTCGACCTGTTCCTATGTTGAAAAATTCGTAGTTACTTTTCTTTTTGTTTTCAAACATACGATTGAGGGCAACAACGTGTGCCTTGGCTAGATCTACAACATTGATATAGTCACGAATACAAGAACCATCGGGGGTGTTGTAGTCGTTTCCAAAAATAGAAAGTTGCTCACGAATTCCAATTGCTGTTTGTGTAATAAAAGGAATAAGATTGGCAGGAACACCATTGGGTAATTCTCCGATAAGAGTCGTTGGGTGTGCTCCGATTGGATTAAAATAGCGAAGGGCTACAACTTGTAACCAAGATTCTGCATTACAGGTGTCTTGCAAAATTTCTTCGCAAATTTGCTTGGTATTTCCGTATGGAGATTCTGCTTTTTTTGTTGGTGCTTGCTCTGTTACGGGTAGCGTATCAGGTTGCCCGTAAACAGTGCATGATGAAGAAAATACAATATTTTGACAGGTATATTTCTTCATTAATTCTAGTAGGTTCATTAAAGATACAAGGTTGTTGCGGTAGTAGAGAAGTGGTTTTTGAACCGATTCCCCAACCGCTTTACTTGCAGCGAAATGAATGATGGCATCAATAGGATCGTGCTTTTTGAATACATGATCCATTGCAGAAAAATCGGTGCAATCTACATGTTCAAAGGCGGTTTTTTTGCCCGTGATTTGTTGAATAGCATCTGCCACCTTGGCTTCTGAGTTAGAAAGGTTATCTACAATTACTACTTCGTAACCTGCATTTTGTAGTTCTACGGTAGTGTGCGAACCGATAAAGCCTGTGCCTCCTGTAACTAGTATTCTCTTACTCATTTCTCAATAATTTAGAGTTGCTAATGTACGAAAAAGCATAAAAGGTTAACAAGAAAATTTATTGTAAAAAAGTGTTATAGCCTATTGCTGTTTTATGAAAAGGTTCTACCTTTGCACACGCAAACAGAACGGTTCGTAGCTCAGTTGGTAGAGCACGTGACTCTTAATCATGGGGTCGTGAGTTCGATCCTCACCGAACCGACAA